>JAICXU010000156.1 GCA_025934595.1 Polyangiaceae bacterium
GAAAAAAGCGCCGATCGGCGCGCTCATCGGACAAGAGCAAGTGCAGTTCGAGATCCACCGCGCGCTCGCGAATTTCGCGCGTGAAGGTCGGCCGGGACGTCTCGTTTTGCTGCACGGACCGAACGGATCGGCGAAGAGCACGATCGTCGGCTGCTTGATGCGCGCGCTCGAAAATTATTCGACGAAGGACGACGGCGCGCTCTATCGCTTCAATTGGATTTTCCCGTCGAGCAAGACCGTGCGCGGATCGCTCGGCTTCGGACAGGGCGCGGCAGCGCAAAGCCCCACGACGACGTACGCGCATCTCACCGAAGATCAGATCGACGCGAAGCTCCTCGTCGAGGTGCGCGATCATCCGCTCTTTCTTTTTCCGGTCGAAGAGCGGCGCGTGCTTCTCGAGAAGATGTTCGCGGGCGCGAAGGAGCCGCCGGCGGATTGGATTTTGCGCGGACAGCTCTCGTACAAGAGCCAGCAGGTCT
Organism: Polyangiaceae bacterium; assembly: GCA_025934595.1. Classification (GTDB taxonomy): domain Bacteria; phylum Myxococcota_A; class Polyangia; order Polyangiales; family Polyangiaceae; genus JAICXU01. Next base: position 480 of record JAICXU010000156.1, read on the forward strand.
TCGAGGCGCTGCTCTCGAGCTACGGCGGCTCGTACACCGACGTGCTCCGTCACGTGCAAGTCGAGCGCTACTTCATCTCGCAGCGCTATCGCGTGGGCGCCGTCACGATCGGCCCGCAGATGAGCGTCGACGCAGGCGAGCGTCAGATCACCGCCGACCGCTCGCTCTCTGCCCTGCCCGCTTCGCTTCAAGCGATCACGCTCTACGAAGCGAAAGGCGAATTGATCGATGCGGCGGGCGGTTTGCTCGAGTTCAGCGATCTATTGAAGAGACCGCTCGACGCGTTCAAGTATTTGCAGCTCTCGATCGAGACCGGCGAGGTCTCGCTCACGCAGCAGAACGTGCAGCTCAATTGCGTGATGATGGGCAGCGCGAACGAGCTCCATCTCGACGCCTTCCGCGAGCATCCGGAGTTTCCGAGCTTCCGCGGTCGCATCGAGCTCGTGCGCACGCCGTACCTTCGCAGCTTTCTGCAAGAGCAAGAGATCTACGACACGCTCGTCGTTCCGCAGGTCAAAGATCTCGGCGGCACGCGTCGTCACGTGGCGCCGCATGCCACGCGCGTGGCGGCGCTCTTCGCTGCGCTCACGCGGATGCGCAAACCCAACCCCGATCGCTTCTCGCGCTCGCTCGGCTCCGTCGTGTCGCAGCTCACCGCGCTCGAGAAGCTGGATCTCTACGCCGTCGGACAGATTCCCGAGCGATTCGAGCCCGAGCAACAAAAACTTTTGCGCGCGAACATCCCCGAAATCTACGGCGAGAGCGACGCGTACCCGATTTACGAAGGTCGCATCGGCGCGAGCCCGCGGGAGATGCGCGTCGTCTTGCTCGATGCCGCGCAGTCCACGAAATATGCCTGCCTCTCGCCTCTCGCCGTCCTCGAGGAGATCGAGCAGCTCTGCGAGCGCACGAGTGAGTTCGATTGGCTGCAGCAAGAGATCGTCGGCGGCGGCTATCACGACGTGAAACAGTTCCTCGAAGCGATCCAAGGCCGGCTCCTCGACGCGTGGGAAAATGAATTCCATCAAGCGAGCGGGTTCGTCGAAGAAGATCGCTATGCGGGCCTCTTCGATCGCTACGTGCAACACGTCTCGGTGTGGGTGAAAAAAGAGCGCATTCGCAATCGCGTCACCGGCGATTACGAAGAGCCCGACGAAAAGATGATGCGCGAGGTCGAGCGCCTCCTCGACACGAAGGGCGACCCCGAGGACGCGCGCAAACAAATGATCAGCGCGATCGCGGCATGGGCGCTGGATCATCCGGGACAAAAGGTGGAGCCCGCGATCGTGTTTCCGCAGCTCGTGAAGCGCATGCGCGACGCCATCTTCGGCGAGCGCAGGCCGCAAGTCGCGCTCCGCACGCGCGATGTCGTGCGCCTCGTGCGCGATGAAGCGTCCGGCCTGGATCTCAACGCGAAGAAGGCCGCGCAAGAAACGCTCGATCGCTTGATCCAAAAATTCGACTACTGCCCGACTTGCGCGACCGATGCCGCGAGCGTGCTGCTTCGCCGCCGCTTCCACGATCTCGTGGTGTAGCCACCCATGGGCGAGCGCTCGATCAACGATGGGCCGCGTCTCGTCGACACGCACTGTCATCTCGATCCGCAGTATTTTTCGGACGGCGGCGAGAGCGCAATCCTCGCCGCGAAAGAAGTCGGTGTCGCCGCGTTCGTCGTCGTCGGCGTGGGATCCGATCTTGCGCCGGCCCGGCATGCGATCGATCTCGCGAAGAAACACGATTTCGTCGCCGCAGCGGCAGGAGTGCATCCCCACGACGCAATTACGCTGACCGATGTACTCTACACGGAATTGGCGAGCCTCGCGCGCGTGCCCGAGGTCGTCGCGATCGGAGAGATCGGCCTCGACTACCACTACGATCACTCACCGCGCGACGTGCAGCGCGCCGCGTTCGCGCGTCTCGTGAGCCTGGCGCGTGAAGTGAAGAAGCCCATCGTGATCCACACGCGCGAAGCGGCCGCCGACACGCTCGCGATCTTGGAAAGCGAAGGCGCCAAAGACGTCGGCGGCGTCATTCATTGCTTCAGCGAGGACCGCGCGTTCGCGGAGCGCGCGCTCGATCTCGGATTCGATCTGTCGTTCTCCGGGATCGTCACGTTCAAGAACGCGAAGAGCGTGCACGACGTCGCGGCGTGGGCGCCGATCGATCGCATTCTCGTCGAGACCGACTCACCGTATTTGGCGCCGGTGCCGATGCGGGGGAAGAGCTGCGAGCCTGCCTTCGTGCTCCATACGGCGCGACGCGTGGCCGAATTAAGGGGCGTGCGCCTCGAAGAAATCGCCGAGAAAACAAGCATAAATGCGACGCGGCGCTTCGGTTCTCGCATGGCAAACGCGCTCGCGAAGCCGCATACTTCCTAGAGATGTCGTCATCGAAACGCATACGAGGAGCGCTGCCCGTTTGGGCATGGGCGCTCTCGGTCGTCGGTCACGGCGCGCTCGTCGGTGCATTCGGATTTTTTGCGTTGCGTGCGTTCGATGCCAAAGAAGAAGCCGAGCGTGCAGAGGCGCGCGGCAACGGTGACATCGCGATCGAGCTGCCGGGCGTCGCCGAAGGCACGTTGCGATCGGATCTCGTACGCGACCCGCAAGGCATCGAGCCGCATGCCGTCGGCGGCGATCGCATCGCACGCGTCGACACGCGCACGATCGGTCATGGAGGAAACGGCGCATCGCCGGCGCAGGCGATTCACCTCGAGGATCGCGCGGAGCCGTATCGCTATTCGCCGGATTTGATGAGCCGCCTCGATCGCGATCAGCTCCAACGCCTGCGAACCGCACGTGAGCGCACGGCATGGGAAGACCGGCGCGCGACCACGAATCCGATGGAGCTCACGTTCCTCGCTTCGGGAAAATTCGAACGACAAGAACGACGCCCGGTCTCCGCCGCCGATCCGAGCCGCGGCGTGAACGACGCCACCCAAGCAGCGATCGCCGGCGGGAAGCTCGGCGGCAAAGATCCCGAGCCGGCCGAGAGCGGCGCCGCGCTCGGATCGATGTCGCAAGGCGCAAAAAGCGATTCTCCTGGACGCGGCATCGACTCTGCGAGCGCGGGGACGGATCATCGCGCGGCCGCACGGGTCGCCACCGGAAGACCGGACGTCACGAGAGGGCCGGTGACGATTCCAGCGACGATCGTCGATCGACCGAACGACACGATCGACAGCTCGCAGATCGTCTCCACGCCGGATCCGTCGCTCGTGCACGCGAGCATGGCCGGCGGTGAGCTCGGTCAAGGCAGCGGCGGCACGGTCGGCGGTGGCGCACCAGGCGCCGGCGGGGTTGCGGGGATCGGCTCGCATCCGAAGCCGCTCGGTGTCGGCGACGCCGCGTGGTTCGATCTCGAAACCGACGATCCGATGCTGATGCCTTATTTTCGCGGCATCAAACGAAAGATCGAGCCGCTCTGGCTGAATGCATTTCCGAAGAGCGCGATCATGGAGCTGAAACAAGGCATCGTGATCTTGCAGTTCACGATCGAGGCCGACGGCTCGGCGCACGTCGCGTGGCCGCCAATTCGACCGAGCGGCATCGACGAGTTCGATCGCAACTGCGCGAACGCGATCCGCCGTGCCGCGCCATTCCCGCCGATCCCGGCGTCGTTCGGAAAAACGCGCCTCGTCATCCGCGCGCCGTTCGTCGCCGACAATCCCATCGTGAAGTAGCGATGGCGAGCTTCAGTAGACGTTCGTGACGGCGACGCCGAGCGCTCGTCGCAACTCGCTCGCGGCGTCGCTCGCCCAGAATTTTTCGACGTCGGCGATGCGCTGATCTCCGTTCGGCTCTTTCGACAAGATTTTCGCGGCCACGTCGAGATCTCCGCAGAGCAGCATGCCCGCACGACAGGCCGTAAATTCCGCCGATTGGGCCCATCGTCGGAGGCTCGTGCGACCGCCGCGCGCGATGAACTGCGCCACGAGGCCCTGAAGCTTGGCGACCGCCTTCGCATCGAGCACGGGGAGCATCGCGTCGCGATTGAGCGCGATGCGCGCTTTCACGTCGGCTCGAAGCGGGATGTCCGGCGCGCCGATGAGCAGCGCCGCCAAAAAGATGTCCTCGAGCTGCGCGACGGCAGGGACGAGCGAGCAAATGAAATATTCCTCGCGGAACCACACGAGGTGCCGCGCGCAATGGAAAGCGAGCTCGAGCGCGGAGGATCCCGAGAGGATCGCGCCGCCCACGCGAATCGCTGGCGGCACGCCCGGAATGATCTCGAGACCGCCCGGCGCGTCGGGGGCGACGTAAATCGGAGGCGCGGTCATGCCGAGCGCGGCGGCCGACCATCCGAGAGCGCGCACGGCGCTCACCGTCGACGTCATCGGATCGTGCTTCTTCGACGGATCGAGCTTCGGCAAAATCTTTTGTTTTCGCATCGTATTCACGCGCGCGAACAAAACCGCCGATGCGACGACGGCGAAGATCTCGCCCGTCGTTCGATCCTGATCCGGGTGATAAAGAAGCTTCCACGCGTCGGTCGTCAGCGGCTGGCCGGGGCGCTGGAGAGCCGTAATTTTGTGCGCTTTCGCGATATCGCGTTCCGACCTCGTCGCCACGCCACGACGCGCGAGGACCTGCGCGACGCAAAGCTGCTCGTCGAGCGCATGACGATGCGCCATCTCGAGAAACCGATCGTGGAGATCGTCGGCTTCCGTGCGCGGCGCGCGCAAGTAACGATCGATCGCTTTGTCGGTCGGCAGCTCCGGCGCTGGAAAAACGTTCGGGCGCGTCGGCGACGTATCCTCGTCCGGCAAGATGGCGGGCATCGGCGCGCGCATCGCACCCGATGGACGCGAATCGCGCCGCGGCGGGTGCGACGGCGGAGGCAGCACGCTCGATCGGGAGGTCCGCTCGACGTCGGGCCGCGAGTCTCCGGCCGGCGGGATCGTGAGCGCCGAATCGGCCGGAGGAGGAAGCGTGCGAAGACCGGGTATTGTGCCCGGACGCATGCTCGGCGGCGCGCGATCGGCGAGCGTCCCCGGGTGCGGCGTCACTTCTTCGTCGTCGGTGAGCGTGATCGACGCGCGGCCGGAGTACGCTTTTCGAAGCGCGGCTTCGAGCTTCCGCAGACGGTCCGCCGGCAAGCCGAGCGCGCTCGCCGCGAGATCGAGCCGCTCACGTTCTTCGGCGGAGATCTCGCCTTCGGAGAGCGCCTCTGCGTAGAGCGTCTCGTATTCTTTTTCGAAATCGCCGGGACGGAAGCTGCCGGTGTCGCCGACGGGATGAAACGACGGCGCGAACGCGAACGGCTGCGTGTCCGGCACGGGCCCGAAAGGAAGCGTGTCGCGAAACGTCGGCGGTCCGCTCGACGGCGGTGAGTCGTCCTCGTGACCCATAGGCGCTCGAAAGCTTAGACTCTTTTGTGCCGGAGGAGGGAGTCGAACCCCCGACCTAGCGCGTATGAAACGCCCGCTCTAACCAACTGAGCTACTCCGGCTAATAGCGCGCAAAGTTGCCGCGCGTCTTGATAAGGCCGCGCAGTATGTGCGGCAGCGCCCTCATTTTCAAGCGCGATTGCGCTTCCGCGCGATCGCCAGCGCGAGACCGGCGAATGCCGCGAAAAGTGCCGCGAAGCTCCATTCGGATTTTTTCGGCGAAATCGTGCAGCCTCCGGCGTCGTAGGTGGGCTCGGCGGATTGCGGCACCTCGCAGACGAGCGGCGCGACTCCGGTCGAGAGCGTTCCTTGATCGAGCTTGGCGCGGTAATCGCCGGTGTTTGCGTTGTCGTGATGGAACGACTCCCATTGCACGACGCCGTCGTCCGTTCCTTGCGTCTTCCACGCGTACAAGTTTCCGTCGCGCGTGCCGACGACGACGTCGAGCTTGTGGTCTCCGTTCACGTCGCCGATCGCCGCGCTCGCCGCGATCCAGCCGTCCGTGAATTTCGGCCAGCCTTTCGCTTCGCGTCCGCAACCGTCGATCGCGTGCAGAAAGTACGCGCCGGTTCCGAGAATGATCTCCGGATAGCCGTCGGCGGGCCCCGTCGCGCTCCCGACGTCGGCGACGGACTCGTTCACGAAGAACGTGTAGTCCTCCACGACGTGCGGCATGCCGGGAAGCATGTGTCCGGTTTTTCCGCTCCATGCCGCGACGAGATGTTGGAACGGCTTCGCATACGATCCGCCCGTGAGGCTTCCGGCGAGGCTCAGCGATCCGCCGGACATGATCACATCGGGCGTGCCGTCCTCGTCGAGATCTCCCCACGCGGGTTGACTGAGGAGCGGAAACATCGTGTCGGGTTGAAACGCGTTCGTGAGCGCGCCGAACACCGCCGTCGGATCGAACCCGATTTGCTGCGTGCCTGCGTCCGGATCGTCCACGACCGGCAAGCGATTCGGCGGATCGGCGAATTGTCCGGCGGGCACGCCGGGATCGGCCTTCAACACCGTGGGCGGCGCGCCGTTGCCTTCGACGAGCAAATCAGGGTTGCCGTCGCCATCCATGTCCGCGATCGCCGGCGAGCTGTCGATGCCTTCGCCGACGACGGGAAAGAGGTGGAGCGAGACTTCGGTGATCGGCCAGTCTTTCAAATACGGACCGTCGGGCGCATTCATCCCGCGACCGTCGACGATGAAGACGGGACCCGCTCCGCCGCCGCCGCCGATCTCTTCGTTCGATCCGCTCGCGA
>JAICXU010000053.1 GCA_025934595.1 Polyangiaceae bacterium
GGTGATTTGTGCGATCGCGCCGACGCCGATGAACATGCCGTCGCCGTCGTCGCCGCCTTTTGCGGAGCTCGTCGGCGTGATGTCGCGCACGAGCATTTTCGAAAACGTTCCCGTCGAGCCTTTGTCTTGGATCGTGACGCCGGTCGATTTCGCGTCGAGGATCGCCGAGTCGTCGATGGTGAGGGTCGTTCCGAGCTCGACGGCGACGCCGCCGCGCGTGATCGCCGGTCCGCCGCGCACGACCGAATTCGCGAGCGACACGATCGATGCAGGGCCATCGGAAGTGAGGCCCCATTCCGCGCTTTCGGAGATCGTGCTGCCCGCGAGATCGATTTCGCCGCCGGGCTGCACGAGCACGCCGTCGCCGTAAGCTTTCGAGGGCGTCGTGAGCGCGCCGCGAAGCACGGACGCGTTCGCCGTGATCTTCGATCCGGGATCGAGCACGACGGCGTTCGCGACGTGATTTTTCGTGACGGCGCACGATTCGAGATCGAGATTTCCGCCCGCCGAAACCGCAGCGCCCACGCCCTGGCCGTCCGTGCCGGCGCCGCCATCGGTGTCGCGAAGAATGCTCGCGTGCAGCGTCGCTTTTCCTTTGTCGGAGACGTTGATGCCGGCCACTCCGCTCTTCACGATCGCGCTCGCGTCGACGTCGAGCGTGCCGCCCGACACGTCCATGCCGAATCCGATTCCTGCAACGTCGTCCGAAACGCCGTAAATTCGGCTGGATTTCACGTGAGCAGCGCCGCCTACGACTTGCACGCCGCGGCCGATCGCTCCCGTGATGAGCACGTTCGTGAGCGTGATGTCGCCGCCCGCAACATGAACTCCGACGGCGTGATTCGCGAGGGTGACTCCGTCCACGCTCGATGTCGGCGATCCCGTCACCGCGATGCCGGGCTTCGTACCGTCGGGGCTCTGGAGGGTGACCATCCCCGCGCATTTTCCGACGAGATGGACCGACGTGCTGATCGCGAGCGCTTCGGAGTACGTGCCCGCGTCGATCGCGATCGTGGCGCCGCTCGTCGCGGCGTCGATCGCGGCCTGCACGGTTTGGAAATGCGTCGCGTCGACGGGCCCGTTCGCGCTCACGAAAAGCGTGGCATCGCTCGGAGGAAATGCGGCGTTGCAATCGCCCATCGGAACGCACGACGTTTGCCCGAGCGTCTCGAGATTCGCGCCGCTGCACGCCGCGTCGGGCTGCACGTCACGACATCCCCATCCCGACGGATCGTCGACGAAGCCCGCGCCGCACGTCATCGCGGCGACCGGCTCGCATTGCGCATTTCCGATCGCCGCGCGCGTGCCTGCCGCGCAATCGTCTGCCGGCGTCACGTCGATGCATCCGATCCCTTGATTGTCGGCCGTGAATCCCGCCGGGCACGTCACGCCCGCGTCGGCGGTGGGTTGCGCGTTCCCCGATGACGAAGAAGAGCCGCAGCCCGCAAGACATGCGAGCGGCAAAGCGATCGAGAGCCCGTAGCGCAAGAATCAAAAATAGCAGCGCTTCGTCAAGACGCGAAGAGAAGGCGCGCCGCCATGGGGTCCGCCCCGGCGATCTCTTCTACGGCCTTTTTCATGGCGATTTCGATGCGACGAATCTCCGCGCGCGAAAGACGCGCTTTCGCCCATGCATGCACCGACCACGCGAGCTCGGCATGACGGCATTCGTCGTCCGCGATCGATTTCATCGCGCGACGCACCTCGTCATCGGGCGACGACTCGGACTCGACGAGCCCCCGCACCGCGCCGTACGTCTCGCGCACGCAACCTTCGACCGCGTTCTCGAGCGCCATCGCGTAGAGCGATCGCGTCACCTGCGTTTGCGGGGCGTCCGGCAGGCGAACCTCGGCGCCGCGTTTTTTCGCGAGCCGCGCCGTCATCGCGGTGTGACGAATTTCGTCGCGTCGCGCGCGGCGCGCATGTCGCAAGAGATTCGGATCGGCGCCGTGAGCCGCGAGCTCATTCTCGAGCCGCTCGAAAGCGTGGATGCTCACGGCTTCGAGGAACGCCATCGCTGCGAATCGCTCCCCCGTCGCGCGAAGGTCCGTGGCGTGCGCGGCGCGCTCACGTTTCGGAGCCGCGAATCCTTCCGTGAGCCGGCCGGTGCAATTCGTGAAGCACGTGATCGTGACGGTGCCGGCGTCGGTGGGACATGTGAGATCGCGCGCGCCACCGTCGTCGGGCGGAGCCCCGGCATCCGGATTCAATCCTTGGACGCTCGCGACGTAGCCGTACGGAATCTGACATTCGAGGCCGGCCGTACAGTACTTCTGGCACTCGGGACCCAACGCGAAGTCGTCGATGGCGTAGTTCGCCGCGAGCAGCGCACAAGCTTGATCGGCGGTGAGATCGACGGTCTGCGGCGCGCCCGTATCTGCTCCTCCGCATCCGCATCCGCCACACGCCGTGATGGGCTCGTCGCCTTTGCCGTCGGTGCTCGCATCGGAAGGCGACCCCGAATCGCCGGGCCCATTTTCCGTGTCGTCGGTCGTCGTTCCGCCGCAGGCGACGACGCCGTAGCCGGTTGCCAAGAGAAGAGAAGCGACGTGAATGAGCCGCGGAGCAATTCGCATGCGGCATGCAAGTGCAAGGGGCGTGCTCTCGCAAAGGCGCATGAAATCGCGCAAATTCACGCCATTCGAGTGTGCCACCTTGCGGCGCGTGTGGCGTCGCGATCGCTCCCGGCCATGAAAGACCTCAAAGCGTGAGGCCGAAGAACAGCCTCAGACCCGCGCGCGTCAGCGGCGAGCTCACGAAATAGCGTTTGCTGCTGTCGGTGTTGTCTTTGATCGAGCCGTCGCCGGAGACGTCGAAGAAGAGATCGCTCTCGATGAACATACGCGACCCGAGTCGAAACTGCCCGCCGCCTTCGAGGAGCCAGAGGCCTTCGACGCCGCCGCCTTTTTTCGTCTGGCTGCTGCCGGGGGGATCGTTGACGGTGACGCTCACGCCTTCGAGCCCGAAGCCCGTGCCGAGGATCACGCGCACGACTTTGCCGGGCGAGTGGACGCGAAATTCGGGACCGATCGCGCCGTACGCGATCGTCGCGTCGACCGAGGTTTGCGCGGGGACCGAGCCCGTCTTCCAGCTCGCGGGCTTGGCGCCACCGACCTCGAGAAACGCTTCGAGCGAAAAGAATTTTCCGAAATCGCGGCCACCGCGCGCGTTGAGCAAGAGACCGTTGAAGCCGCGCTCGGTGTCGAACTTGTCGCCGAGCGGCCCCGGAGCGCCGTTTCCTCCGGCCATGGTGTACGTCGCCGTGTAGAAGCCGACGCCGCCCATCAAATACCACGGACGCGCGGCCTCTTTCGGCGGCGGCGCCGTCGCATTGCCGGCTCCATAAGGCGGCGGCGGTGGTGGGCCATTGCTCTCGCCGAGCGTCGCTTCGAGATCCACGCGCTCGCCGTTCGCGACGTCGATGTCTTTCGACCACGTCGGATATCCCTCGGATGCGACCTCGATGTGATGATGTCCTGACGGCAAGCCGCCTTCCCACGATCCATTCGCGAGCGCGACGCCGTCGATCGAAATCTGCGCTTTGTCGATGTTCGAATGCACGTGGAGCGATCCCAGGCCCGCGCCTTCCGCGATCGGCACGAGATCGAGCTGCACGAGCACGTCCTTGTTGCCGGCGACGACCGAAACTTTTTTCGTCGCATCGCCGTAGCCCGTCGCGTGCGCGATGACGACGTGATCGCCGGGGCCCGTACGAACGGGGCCGCCGAGCTTCTCGGGCGGTACCACTTGGCCATCGACGGCGACCTCCACTTTCGGCACGTCGCCGGTTTGATCCGCAGAGCGATGCAAGACGACTTTGATTCGAAGCGTCGCGATGAGCGCTTGGATCTCGGCAAGAATTTTTTTGCCTTGCTCGCGTGTCTCCGGCTTCACGGCATCGCCGGCCGCGAGCATCGCATCGAGCTCGTCGATGGCCTCGCCGTACCGACGAAGCGCCTTCAAACAGAGGGCGATGTTCTTCTTGATGCCGGGCGACGCATGTTCTTTTTCCGCCGCCCGAAACTCGGCGAGCGCCGCTTCGTAATCCGGCGGCTTCTGATCGTAGAGGTGCACGCCGTTTTCGAAATGCACCTTTGCGCGCGCGAGCGAATCGTCCGCCGCCCACGCGGGGCGCGGCACGAGAAGCGCGGCCAAGAAAAAAACGAAATAGAGGAGAAGCGAAGATCCGCGGAAGCGCGGGCTCATGCGCCGATCGTAGTACTTTTTCTCAGGGAAAATCGCGATCGATGTCGTCGGTCTTTTTTCGGACGACGGCGGCTTTGCGGGGGGCGGCTTTGGGCTTCGGCGTCGCGCTCGTAAGAGGAGACGCCGGCGGCTCGCTCGCGGACGCCCTTGGCGCAGACGCCGACGTCGTCGCGATCGCTGCGCTCGCGGGCGCAAGATGATCGGCGGGCGACGGAATTTCGGGCGCCGACGATGCGACCGACGCCGACGCCGACGCAGCGACGTGCGCTCCCGGCATCAACGTCTTCACGAGGACCATCGTGACGACGATGCCGGTCACGAGCGCGGCCGCGCCGATGAGAAAAAGCGTCTTTTTCGGCGTCGGCTCGAGGCGCCGCGACGAGACGGCGGGCAGCCTGTCGGCCGAGATCCACGACGTGCTCGTTCGTCGCGGCTCGCCGGATTCGGGCCCATTTGCAGCCGTCACTGCGACAGCGGGCTTCTGCGGGCTCACCATCGTCGGGTCCGACTGGGCCGCGAGCGGCGCTTTTTTCACGACCGCGTCCGCCGACATGCGCTCGCGCGGCGCGAACTCGGCGAGCGCGACGAGCATCTGCCTCGCCGAAGAAAATCTCGATTTGCGATCGCGCGAAAGCGCACGCGCCACGAAGCGCGCGAGGCCAGGCGAAATCTCGGGGACGAGCGTGCGCAGATCCGGCGAGTCGTTCATGCAGATCGACACGATGACGGCCTCGTACGTGCTTCCGGTGTGCGGTGGTCGACCGGCGAGCGCTTCGAAGAGCATCGCGCCGACGCTGAAAAGATCCGCGCGCGCGTCGAGGTCGGGCGCTGCCTGCGCTTGCTCGGGCGCCATGTAATACGGAGTTCCGACGACGGTTCCCTTCTGCGTGAGCGCGAGCGGCGCCGTGCTCATGCCGGGGCGATCGAACTTCGAGACGCCGAAGTCGACGATCTTCACGAAGCTCGGGTCGCCGCGTTTGTCGACGAGGAATACGTTGTCGGGCTTCAGATCGCGGTGAATGATGCCGGCTTCGTGCGCGTCGGCGAGGCCGCGGAGGACCTGCGCGACGATGTGCACCGCGTCTTCCTGCGGAACTCGTCCGAGCCGGCGAAGTCGCGCGCCGAAATCTTCTCCGCGCAGAAGCTCCATCGCGATGTACGGGAGGTTGTCGTCGGTGCCGGCGTCGAACACGGTGACGATGTGCTCGCTCTCGATCGCGCTCGCCGCTCGCGCTTCACGTGCGAACCGGCTCGCGACGGTATTTTCTTTCGCGGCCTCGCGCGTGAGAAATTTGATGGCGACTCTTTTGCCGATGCCCGTGTGCTCGGCTTCGTAGACGGCGCCCATGCCGCCCGACCCGATGAGAGCGGTGATGCGGTAACGATCGGAGATCGTTTTTCCGATGATCGCCTCGAGCTCGCGCAAACGCTGGCTCGCCGGGTCCTGCGCCGAAATCGGCGTGACCTCGGTCGGCGGTGCGCTCGCCGCTCCGGAGCTCGAGCTGGGCTCGCTCAAAGCGGAGCTACGCGCACGCGGATGGGCAGCGTCCTCACGAGAAAGAGCTTAGCTCTTTTTGGCGGCGGGCTTTGCTGCAGCGCTTTTCGCTGCTTTTGCCGTTTTGCTCTTTGCGCCGGTCTTCGCCGTCGGGGCGGGCGCAGTAAGATCCGCTTTGCCGAGCTTGTGAACGGCAGACGCGAGGCGGCCGATCGTGCGCGACGCCGCCTTGTGATGCAGCACCTTCTTCGACACGGCTTTGTCGAGCTCCGAGATCGCGATCTTCAGCGCGGCCGTCGCCTTCTCCATGTTCTTCGCGGTGATTTCCGCGCGAAGCTGCTTCACCACGGTGCGCACCGAGCTGCGGAGCGTGCGGTTCCGCGACGTGCGGGTGATGCGTTGACGATTGCGCTTCTCGGCTGACGGATGATTGGCCACTTCTTCCTCTTCTTAGGCTGCGCGCGCGTAAACCGAACGCGCGTCGAAAACGGGGATGGCGGCTACTTTTGCCGCGCGAGGGACGCGAAACCTATCCGACAGATGCCCAATGTCAAGCCTGGAGCCAAGCACGCCACGCATCGGCCCCTGCCCGGCCCGCAAAAGACATCCGGAGTTGGCGGTAAAGTAGCGTAAAAGAAGCTTTCGCCTCGACTTCAGGACCTGATCCTGTTTCGACCTTCAGATGCTTAGGAGCGCTGGGATGAAAAGGCTCGTCGTGGGAATCGGAGCGGCCGCCGTGCTGGCCGTCGTGGCTTTCTTCGGCTGGAGGTACCACGAGGCGCACAAAGTCGTCCCGCCCAAGTTCGTCACACAGCCCGTGACGCGTCGCAACGTCATCGGCAAAGTCACGGCGACGGGAACGATCGCCGCCACCGTCACCGTTACGGTCGGAACGCAGGTGTCAGGTCGAGTCGACAAGCTGTTCGTCGACTTCAACTCGCCCGTGAAGAAGGGGCAGTTGATCGCCAAGATCGATCCGCAGATCGCGCAGGCGCAGCTGCAGTCCTCCCAAGCGAACTATTTGCAATCGAAAGCGTCCGTCGAGCAGGCGCAGGCCAACAAGACGCAAGCCGATCGCCAGTACCAGCGCGAGCAAGATCTGTTGAAGAACAACCTCGCCGCGCAGCAGGACGTCGACACGGCGCAAACGGCGGCGGCGGTCGCGAAAGCGAACCTCGACGCGGCGCAAGCCAACCTCGCGCAAGCGACGGCGTCGCTCAATCAAGCCAAGGTCAATCTGTCGTACACCGACATCGTCTCGCCGATCGACGGCGTCGTGATTTCGCGCGCGGTCGACGTCGGTCAGACCGTCGCCGCTTCGCTTTCCGCGCCGACGCTCTTCACGATCGCGCAGGACCTCCGCAAGATGCAGGTCAACACGAACGTGGCCGAGGGCGATGTCGGCCGCCTCGAGCAAGGCATGCCGGTCACGTTCACGGTCGACGCGTATCCGGGCGAAAAATTCAAAGGCACGCTCTCGCAGATTCGCAACGCTGCGACCACGGTGTCGAACGTCGTCACCTACGACGCCCTCATCGACGTCGACAACAACGACTTGAAGCTTCGCCCCGGCATGACCGCGAACGCGACGATCATCTCGGCGGAGCAAGACAACGTGCTCACGGTGCCGAACGCGGCGTTTCGATTTCATCCGCCGGACGGCGCCGTCTCGAGCGCGTCGGCTTCCGCATCGGGCTCCGAACGTCGCCGTGGCGGCGCGGGGAGGGGCGACGGATCGGGCGGCGGCGGGGGAAACGGCAGCGGAAATGGAGCACCCACCACGGGATCCGAGAACGGCGCGGGTGGCGGCGGTAGCGGTCATCACGGCGACGGCGGCATTCGGCCCGACGGTGGAACCGCCGCGCGTATCGCGGCCGCCGCGGGTGACGCCGGCGTCGAGTTCTCGACCAAGGCGGTGCTCGCCGCGGCATCACGCAGGACCATCTACGTCGTCGTCGACAACGTCGCGAAGCCGGTCTCGGTCGTCGTCGGTCTCACGGATGGCAGCTTCACCGAGATCATTCACGGCGATTTGAAAGAAGGCGATCTCGTCGCGACCGACATCGCCGAGACCGGCACGAGCGCATCGACGCAAGCGCCACCTACGGGACAGAGCCCGCTCACGGGTGGGGGCCGCGGCGGCGGGCTTCCAGGCGGCGGGCGCGGCGGCGGCGGTCACTGATCCACATGAGCGCCCCGCTCATCGACATCGACAACGTCCGGAAAATCTACAAGACCGGCGACGTCGAAGTGAAAGCCTTGGCGGGAGTCACGGTACGCATCGAGCGCGGCGAGTTCGTCGCGATCATGGGATCGTCGGGCTCCGGCAAATCGACGCTCATGAACATCTTGGGCTGCCTCGACAAACCGACCGACGGCACCTACACGCTCGACGGCCGCGAGGTCTCGAAGATGGACAAGAACGAGCTGTCGGAGGTGCGCAACAAGACGCTCGGCTTCGTGTTCCAGAACTTCAACTTGCTCGCGCGAACGACCGCGCTCGAAAACGTGGAGCTGCCGCTCATCTATCAAGGCGTCAAATCCAAAGAGCGCGCGGCGCGGGCGCAGGCCGCTCTCGACAAAGTCGGCATCGGCAAGCGCGCCGATCACACGCCGAACCAACTCTCGGGCGGCCAGCAACAGCGCGTCGCCATCGCGCGCGCGCTCGTCGGAACGCCGAGCGTGATCCTCGCCGACGAGCCTACCGGCAACCTGGACTCGCGCACGAGCATCGAGGTGATGGCGCTCTTCCAAGAGCTCGGCCAGTCCGGCATCACGATCGTGCTCGTCACCCACGAGCCCGACATCGCCGAATTCGCATCGCGCGTGATCGTCGTGCGCGACGGTCTCATTCGATCCGACAAGAAACAAACGCCGACGCCCGCGATCGTCCCCGACGCGCCGCCGTCTTCGCAGAGCCCCGAGCATTCGACCGCCGCCGGGGAAGAAGCCGAGGCGCGCGCCATCGGGCGCATTCCACGCAAAAAGGAAGGCGAAGCGAGCGCTGGGGCCGAAGAAAAGAAAGACGAAGAGGCGAAAACGTGAACGTCTTTCAAACCACGCTCGTGTCCCTCCGCGCGGTGTATCGCAATCGCATGCGCTCGTTCTTGACGGCGCTCGGCATCATCATCGGCGTCGGCGCGGTGATCACGATGATGGCGATCGGCGCTGGCGCACAAGCACAGGTCGAAGCCACGTTCGCGGCGATGGGCAACAACTTGCTCGTCATCCAAGCCGGATCGTCATCGGTCGGTGGCGTGAAAGGCGGCGCCGGCACGCAACCCACGCTTTCGTGGGACGATCTCACCGCGATCAAAGACGAGGTCTCGAGCGTCAAGCGCGCCGCCCCGTATCTTCGCTCGTCACAGACGATCCTCGGCGACGACCAGAACTGGGCGACCAGCATCATCGGCACGACGCCCGAGTACTTCGACATCCGCAACTGGCCGATGTCCGCCGGCGCCGGCTTCACGCAACAAGACGTCGATGGCAACACGAAGGTCGTCGTGCTCGGGCAGACCGTCGTCGACAACTTGTTCGGCGCGAACGCGAACGCGGTCGGACAAACCGTCCGCATCAACAACACGCCATTCGACGTCGTCGGGGTCGCCGCGAAGAAGGGCCAATCGTCGACCGGTCAGGATTACGACGACATCGCGTTCGTCCCGTCGGGCACGTTCGCGCAGAAAATCCAGGGCGGTTTCGGACGCAAGCTCCAAGGCCAAATCTACGTCGAAGCCAGATCAGCCGACCTCACGACACGCGCACAAAAGGACGTCGAGACGCTTCTCCGCGATCGCCATCATCTACAGCAAGACCAGGACGACGATTTTCAGATCCGCAACATGGCCGAGCTCGCGAACGCGAAGCAGGCGTCGACCGACACGATGACCACGCTTCTCGCGAGCGTCGCCGCGGTGTCGCTGCTCGTCGGCGGCATCGGCATCATGAACATCATGCTCGTGAGCGTCACCGAGCGAACTCGGGAGATCGGAATCCGCATGGCGATCGGCGCGAAGCCCCGCGTCATCTTGCTGCAGTTTTTGATCGAAGCGCTCGTGCTCTCGATGGGCGGCGGTCTCATCGGCGTGGGGCTCGGCGTGGGGGCCGCGAAATACATCGCCGGAAAATTCGGCTGGCCCATTCTCGTGCAGCCGCAAGTCATCATGATGTCCTTCGGATTCAGCGCCGCGGTGGGCATCGTGTTCGGCCTCTATCCCGCGCGAAAAGCGTCGCAGCTCGATCCGATCGACGCTTTGCGGTACGAGTAGCGTGATCGCGACGGCGCGGAGCGTGGATCGGAGCACTTGCGGTAAGGCGAGTTTTGTTCTGGCGGGGCCTTAACGGCCCCCTCGTTTGCTTCGCAAACGAGCCTCCCCCGACTTCGCTATCGCGAAA
>JAICXU010000340.1 GCA_025934595.1 Polyangiaceae bacterium
GGCGTGTAGCGGGGCGTTGTCTCGACGGCGCGGAGCGTGGATCGGAGCACTCGCGGTATGGCGAGTTTTGTTCTAGTGGGCCTTAACGGCCCCTCATTTTCCTGCGGAAAATGAGCCTCCCCGTCCTTGCTTACGCAAAGCGTTTTGCTTCGCAAAACGCGGTTCCAAGATCGCGGGCGTATCGCCTCGTTTCACGCGGCCACCGACCGCAAAATTAATTTGTTCGTCCTTTTCTTGTCGTTCGTTATTTTAATCTGTCGTCCGAGCGAAGCGTTGGACGTTCATTCTTTTACCTCGCTGCCCGGTGGGCTCGCGGTAGCGAGCCGATACTTTTGCGATCTTGGACCTGGCGTTTTTGCGAAGCAAAAACGTTTCGCGATAGCGAACGCGGGGGAGGCTCATTTTCCGCAGGAAAATGAGGGGGCCGTTAAGGCCCCGCCAGAACAAAACTCGCCTTACCGTGAGTGTTCCGCATAACGCTCCTCGCCGTCGAGATCACGCCCGCCCAAAATAACCTATCCAATCACCCGCAACGCTTTCCCAACCAAGACCGCGTTGTGACTGCCCATCCGGTAGCCCTCGAGATCGAGCGTCACGTACGTGAAGCCGTGGCGTTTGCCGGCTTCTGCGATCGCGTCGCGTTTTTCGAAGGCGGACGCGAGCTCGTCTTTCGACACTTCGACGCGCGCGATGGAGCCGGAGGAAGTTTTTTCGGTGGATGCCAGCGCGTGCCATCGCACGCGAACTTGGCGAAGACCCATTCCGAGGAGCTCGCCCTCGAAGCCACCGATTTGTGCGAGCCGTTCGCGCGTGACGCTCGTGCCGAACGGAAGGCGGCTCGATAGACATGCGGCGGCGGGTTTGTCCCAGACGCCGAGGCCGATCAGCTCGGCGACGGCGCGCACGTCGGCCTTGTGCATTTTCAATTCGACGAACGGGCTCCGCACGTGCGCGTTCTTCGCGGCTTCGAGGCCGGGGCGATAATCGCCGAGGTCGTCGAGATTCGTGCCGTTGACGACGGCGCGCATGCTCCACTCTTTCTGTTTCGCGTCTGCGATTCGATAGAGCTCGCTCTTGCAGTGAAAGCAGCGGTCCGTGTCGTTCGCTTGATAATTCGGGTCGTCGATCTCGAACGATTCGACGAGCTCGTGACGCGCGCCGATTTGTTTTGCGACGCGGACGGCGGCTTCGCGCTCGAACGGCGCGAGGCTGGGAGAGACGGCGGTCATGCCGATCGCTTTTTCGCCGAGGACGCGATGCGCGAGCGCGAGAGCGAGCGCGCTGTCGACGCCGCCCGAATAACAAACGAGCGCCGAGCCCATGTCTCCGAAGAGACCGAGCAATTGTTCGAGATGCGCGGATGCAGACGACCCAGTCACCGTGGATGCTCCTCGGGTGACGTTTAGCACTTTCAACCTTTGCGATTACTGATAGCATGTTCAGTATATGACGGCAACCGCGCTCGATCTCGAAACGCTCCGTTCCCGATTCATGCAGAGTGCACGTAATTGGTCGCGTGGCCTCGAGCGCGACGGCCGCGAACGTGACGGGCTCGATCGCGAATCGCTCGAAAAAAATAGCGAGAGTCTCGACTGGGCCGATCTCGCGGACGCGCTCCCCGACGGCACATTTCCGCATGGTGTCGTGGAGCTCTCGTCGCCGTATGCGCTCGGTGGCACGACGCGCATCGCGTTCTCGGCCGTCCGCACCGCCCAAAAAAAATCGGCCGACGCATGCTGCGCGTGGCTCGATCCATTTTGCACGCTCTATGGTCCTGGAGCGAAGTGGGCCGGCGTCGATCTCGCGCGCCTCTTCGTCGTGCGTCCGCCCGAGAGCGAGCTCGGTCGCATCGCGGTCAAGGTCGTGCGGTCGGGCGCGTTCGACGTCGTCGTGGTCGACATCGATCCCGTCGGCACCACCGTCATCACGGGCAAACACAAAAACGAAAAAGCAATGCATGTCGTCGTGCGCAAGCTCGCGCTCGCGGCGGAAGAAACCGGATGCACCGTCATCTTGATCACCGACAGCCGCCGTCCGCGCGCCTTGCCGTGGCCCGTCGCCATGCGGCTCGAGCTCGAGCGTCGCCCCGGCAAGCTCGGCGTGCGCGTCGCGAAGGAGCGCTACGGCCGCATTGGAAATCAAACGTGGATGCCGTTCTGTTCGGAACATGCGCGTTGTGAAGACAGGTAGCCATGCACCGCATTGCGGAGTGCTCAGGACGCGCGACAAGCATGCGCGCTAGACGAATCGCCGCCATTTCTTTGTCGTCGCTTCGACTCGAGATCGCGCGTCAAAACGAGCCGCTTCTCGCCGAGCGTCCGCTCGCGATCGTGATCGCGCGAGAAAATGGCACTATAGAAAACGAAGCTTCTCTCCTCGGCAATACCCGCATCGACGAAGCATCACGCGAAGCGAAATACCTCGGAATTCAAGCGGGAATGACGATCGCCGCAGCGCGGGCGAAATCGGCGGATCTCTCCGTGCGGGTCGTTCCGGAGCGCGCCGCGAAAGACGCGCTGGCACGCATCGCGGAGCTCGCGCTCGCGTTCGGAGCCACCGTCGCGTTCGACTTGGCCACGCACGTCGTCTGGGCGGACATCACCGGCTGCGCGCATCTTCATGATCCCGATCACGATCGCGGCGAAAATATTTTGGCGCATGCCATTTTCGAAAAAGTAGCGGCGCTCGGGCACGACGCATCGGTGGCCATCGCCGATGGCCCGCGTGTCGCGGCGATTTTTTCGAAGGTATTGGACACGGCGGACGGCGAAGAAGATCACGTGCTCGTCGTGCCTCGCGAGAAGACGAAAGACGCGATCTTCGCGCTCCCCGCCAGTGTCTTGCCGCTCGACGACACGGCGAAGCATTGGCTCGCGCGACTCGGGATCAAAACCGCGGCCGATCTCGCGAAGCTGCCGCGCGCATCGCTCGCATCGCGACTCGGGCCGCAAGCGCGTCTGCTTTTTTCTTTGTTCGACGCGTCCGACGCGACGCCGCTCGATCCGTATCGTCCGCCGGAGACGCCGCTCGAGCGCGTGGATTTGGAATACGGAATCGAAGGCGGCGAAGCGCTGCTCTTCGTGATGCGCACTCTATCGAGTCGCATGTCGGCGCGTCTCGAAGGGCGCGCGCTCGGCGCCACCGAGATCACGCTCACGTTCGAGCTGGATACCCTGGCCTCGCGTGAAGCGTGCACGCTCGATGCCGCACGATCTGGCTCGAAAATAAGGCGATCACGTGCTCTTCGAACGATCGTCCTGGCCGCTCCCATTCGCAATGCGAGCGATCTCTTTGCCGTCGTGCGCGCGAGAATCGAAGCCGCGGAGCGTCGTCGAGAAACCTTTCAAGCTCCCATTTTGGCCGTGGAGCTCGCGGCCACGAAGCTGTCGCGTGCGCCGGCCCGCAATTTGGATTTGCTCGAATCGGAGAGCCGCGCCGCGCGTCTCTTGCCGCAGCTCGCCGCCGAGCTCGCCGCCGATCTCGGAGAAAATCGCGCGGGCATGCTCGTGCTCGAGAGCTCGCTCGATCCGCTCGAACGCGTGCGGCTCGTGCCTTACGAAGAGCGAAACGAATCGCTCTCGGTATCCGCCGACATTCCCGAGCCTTCGCGATTTTTGCAGGGCGAACCCTCTGGACGTGGGACAGGCCTGCCCGCTGCTTGCGAGCTCATGACGGTCGACGGGCCGACGCGCCTGATCGCACGCACGGCGTGGATCGCATGGTGGAGACGTCCTCTCGATCTCGAATCGCGAAGGACCACCCCATTCGATTGGGTCACGGGATGGTGCAGCGAGGCGAAGGCCACCGCGTGGGTGGAGATCGACGGCACCACCGGCAGGCACGTGCTCCGCGGATGGGAATGACATCATGGCCTCCGCGTACGTCGAGCTCACGGCTCGTTCCAATTTTTCTTTTTTGCAGGCGGCATCGAGCCCCGAAGCGCTCGTGGAACGCGCGGCCGATCTCGGTTACGACACCGTCGCCATCACCGATCGCGACGGCCTCTACGGCGCGGTGCGCGCGTTCGAAGCAGCGAAGGCTCGGGGCGTGCGGCTCGTGCTCGGGTGTGAAATCACGATTCTAGACGCACATCCAGCAGGTGCGCTTGGTGGCACGAAAGCCCCATTTTTCCCGCTCACGGTGCTCGTCGAGAATCATGCAGGATACACGAATCTCTGCCGCATCCTGACGCTGTCGCACGCGCCTTGGCAAAAAGGAAAGCCGCGCGAGAGCGAGCCGGGAAGACCCCGCAACGTCTACGCCGGCATCGCCCTCGCAGACGTGTGCGCGCACGCAGAGGGTTTGTGGGCGCTCGTTCATCTCTCTGCGCGCACGGAAGACAAAGCCGGGGCGGGGATGTCCGACGACGATCGCGTGCGCATCGTGCAAAGTGCATTCGGAGATCGCGCGAGCATCGCCGTGCATCGTCATCTCGTGGGTGACGACCGCGAGCGGGCGCGCCGCGCTCTCGATCTCGAAAAAAAATGCGGCGTGCCGATCGTCGCCACGAACCTCGTTCGGTTTGCATCGCCCGACGACAAGCCCATGCACGACGTCGTGCATTGCATTCGCGAGAGTCTCACGCTCGACAAAGCGGGACGCGCGCTCGCGCCGAACGCGGAGGCATGTCTCAAATCCGAAGACGACATGAAACGCTTGTTTTTACGGCTCCCGAGGGCCATCGAGCGATCGCGGCAGATCGCCGACGCATGCACGTTCCAGCTCTCGGAATTGAAATACTAATTTCCCTGCGAGCTCGAGAAGCCCGCGTTCGAAGGCGAGACGGCGAACGAAGCGTTGCGTCGTTTGACGTACGAAGGCGCACGTTCGAGCTCTCGCTACGGCGACTCCATTCCCGACAGCGTGAAGACGCAGATCGAAAAAGAGCTCGCCGTCATCGCCGACATCGACGTCGCGCCGTATTTCTTGAGCAC
>JAICXU010000734.1 GCA_025934595.1 Polyangiaceae bacterium
ACCGGCGCGGTTTCACCGTTTCGCAACACCGTGCGCACGAAATGGATCTCCACGATCTTGCCGCCACTCACCATCGAGCGCTCGGTGAAGACCGCCATCCCCTGCCCCGCGGGAAGACGAGCGTCGGTGACATCCGCGAGCGGATCGACGGTGTCGTCGACGCGCACGACCGCGAACGCGTCGACGGGCGCTGCTTTTTCCGTAGGTGGCACTGAAAATGGCGGCTTTTGGCTGCTTTGCGATGCGCACGCTGCGACCAGCAACGAGCAAGCGGACCCCAAAAGAAACGCGGTGCGCGACGTCATTCCGCGTTCGCGGCGGTGAGCGCGCTGCCTTGCAGGCCGACGGCGGAGTCGAGCACGATCGCGACCGGAATTTTCGCGAGCAGCGCGCTCATGCGTCCTTTGTCGAGGAACGATTTCATGAACGGGCCCGACTTGAGGAGAGGCTGGAGCGTCGCCGCGATGCCGCCCGCGACGAACACGCCGCCTGTCGCGAGCGTCTTCAGCGCGAGGTTCGCCGCCTCCGATCCGTACAAGCTGCCGAAGAGCTCGACCGCGCGTTGCGCCGGCTTGCTCTTGCCCGTGAGCGCGAGCTCGGTGACGAGCGCATTGCGATCTTGCGCGCGCTCGACCGCGTCGGCCGCGGCTTGCGTTTCGCCGACACCGACCGCGTCGCGAAAAAAATCGTAGAGGTTGCCGAGGCCCGGCCCCGACACGATTCGTTCGAAGCTCACGCGACCGCCGACGCGCTTTTGCATGAACTCGAGCAGCTCGATTTCGAGCTTATTTCTCGGGGCGAAATCGACGTGACCACCTTCGGTGGCGCACGCGACGTGCTTCTCGCCGTCCCAGATCAGAAACGCCTCACCGAGGCCCGTCCCGGCCGCGATCACCGCGATGTTCGTTCCGCTTTTGTCCGGCGGCGCGTTTCCTTGGAGAAGAGCGAGCTTGCGGCGCGATGCGTGCATCGAGCCGATCGCGACCGACGCGAGATCGTTCTGGAGCGCGAACGATTTGATCCCGAGGTCCTTGCCGATTTTTTTCGCGTCGAGCTTCCACGGCAGATTCGTGGCCTCACAGCGACCGTCGATCACGGGACCGGCGACGCCGACGCAGCCACGCGCCGGCTTCTCGCTTCCCGCTTTCAAAAATTTCTTCGCGATCTCCTCGAACGATTTGTGAGCTTTGCTCGGATAAATCTCGACGCGAATCTGCGTCTTGCCGTCCGCGGAAAAAATTCCGAGTCGCGTGTTCGTGCCGCCGACGTCGCCCGCGAGGATCACGCGCGCGTGTGTACTACGGCTTCACGGCGGGGTCACGGGGTTCACGGCGGGATCGCGTGAGAGCACGGCGATCGCAGCCACGCCGAGCAGAATGCCGACGGCTCTGCGCGTGCTCCAGGTTTCGCCGAAGAGAAATGGCGCCGCGATCGCGCTGAGCGTCACGCCGCCACCGAGAACGATCGCGCCCGTCGACGCCACCGCTCCGCCGCGACGAAGCGCGACGAAGAGGAGAATGCTCGCGGCCGAGATCGCGAGACCGCTCGCGGCCGCGAAAAACAAGCCGTTTCGCGTCGTCGGGACGGGATCGCCGCGAACGCCGAAAAGAAACGCGAGCGCGATTCCCAGTGCAGCGGTGGATTCGAGAACGAGCGCGCCGAGCGTGTCGCCGAGCCTTCCCGATGCGGCGCGCAGAAACGAGTAATGCACCGCAATGCAGATCGCGGCGAAGATCGCGGGGATCGACCAGGTAGCCACGAGGCCGTCCTACTCAAGACCCGCAGCGGCGTCGAGGCCAGCATTCGCACCGGCGCCCGCATCGTGGATCGCGGCCGTGTGGCCCGCGTACGTCTCCGAGAACGTGTGACGGCCTCCGCCCTTCGCCACGAAATAAAAATAGTGCGTCGACGACGGCGCCATCACCGCCTCGATCGACTTCGCTCCCGGATTCGCGATCGGCCCCGGCGGAAGCCCTTCGTGTTTGTATGTATTATACAAGTTATCCGGATCCGCGACGATTTCATGCGTGATTTTCCCATTGAACGACGCGCACGAGATCGGCGGAGGATTCATCACGAGACAGCCGTAGCCGGCCGTCGGATCGCATTGCAAAAGCTTCGGCGAGAATTTCGGATCCCGGAGGCGATTGAGGAACACGCTCGCGATGATCGGGCGCTCGTCGTCGACCGCCGCTTCCTTCTCGACCATCGATGCGAGGGTGACGATGTCTCTCTCCGTGAAGTGGAGTGACTCGGTGAGATCGAGCACGCCCGCTTGATTGCGATCCTCGAGCGAGCCGTAGCGCTTGTCGAACGCGAGCTTCATCTCCGTGACGATCGATTCGGGCGCGCTGTCCTCGGGAAAATCGTACGTCGCGGGAAACAAAAATCCTTCGAACGACGGCGCCTCGAGCCGCAGGGTCTGGAGGAGCGGCGCGCTCTCGCTCGCGTCGAGAAAATTGCGCGTCGTACAAACACCCTTATTTTCCAGCCTCTTCGCGATATCGAAGCGCGTCCACCCTTCGGGGATCGTCACCTTCGTTCGCGGGCCGGCGCCGAACCGCATCGCACGCGCGAGCGCTTCGCTCGGTGACAGCGAGTCGGCGAAGAGATGCGTGCCGGCCGCGATCTTTCCGGACGCACCGTGCAATTTCACGAACGCGGCGAAGACTTCTGGATGGTCGATCACGCCCGCTCTCGCGAGCTCGTCGGCGAGCATGTCGG
>JAICXU010000322.1 GCA_025934595.1 Polyangiaceae bacterium
AGATGCGCGCCACGTCGGCCGCGTAGAGAGCTTCGTGCAAGCTCGACGCGGGCGTCGACATGACGGCTGCCGCCGCCGAGATCGCATCGGAAAGAATTTTGGGATCGCGCGCTTCGAAGAGCCCACGAAGCTGCCTGTGCGCGAGCGCCACTTGCGGCCACGTGTCGATGGCTTCGCGCGCGAGAACGAGAGCTGCTTCGCGTTGGTCGAGCATGGCGCGCAGCTCGCTCGCGATCAAAAGCCCGCGCGCACGTGCGGCGCGATCTTCGAGCGCACGCGCTTCTTCCTCGAGCCAGGTTGCGCGATGATCCATCGCTTCGGTCTTGGACTCGCTCGCGAGCCACGCCGAGGCCGGTCGCTCTTCGTCGAGGTCACCGGGCAGCGAAGGCACGGGCGGCAGCGACGCGAGCTGAGATCTCGGGATCGCGCGCGTCTCTTCGTCTTCCTCTTCTTCTTCGTCGGCGAGGTTCGGCAGGTCGGCCGCGGAGCGTTCTTGGGCCGCGCCCTCTTCGCCGGCCTCGGGCGCGGCGGACGCGTCGCCTTCGCCGAGGACCTCGAGATCCTCCGACAACGGACGAATCTCGTCTTTTTCTTCGAACCCATCGAGATTGTCGAGCTGCTCGAGCGCGGTCGAGAGATCGACGTCTTTCACGTCGATGGTCGACGTGACGCTGTCCGGATCGTGGACACGCTCGCTCGGATGCAAAAGCGGCAGTCCGGGCGCCGGCGCTTCGCTGGAAGCTTCCCCTTCGACGGTCGTGTCGAGATCCGACGCCGAGCTCGGCGGAGCCGGTGGTGCAATCTTCGATTTCGACGAAGGAAGCGGCGGCGCGACGGGCTTCGCCGCTCCCGGCGCAGACGGCGCGGCTCGTGGAACCGACGGCGCCGCGCGCGGAACGGACGGCGGCGGACGTGGGATCGCTTTCGCCGAGGGCGCAGCCGGCGGGGCGTTCGCGGGCTTCGCCCCTTCGAGTCGCGATCGTGAAACCGGCGGCGGCGGCGCGGTGGGTGTCGCGTCGCGTTTCTCCGCGCGCCTCGCTTCGGGGTCCACGAACGGATCGAACATCGCGCCCTCGGGGATCTCTTCGTCCGGCGGTGGCGCCGGGCGTTTCAGAGGTTCCTCGGGGATCAAGGACGAGAGCTTCGGCAGCTCCGCGCTCGTCACGATCGAAGGATGCTCCGACGGCGGATGTTTTTCGTCGAGCATC
Source organism: Polyangiaceae bacterium (assembly GCA_025934595.1). GTDB lineage: Bacteria > Myxococcota_A > Polyangia > Polyangiales > Polyangiaceae > JAICXU01. The sequence continues at coordinate 1,209 of JAICXU010000322.1, forward strand.
GCATCGAGCAATGCGTCGTCGGTCTCGTTGCTGAGGGTCGCTTGTTCCTTGCGAATCGGCGGCAAGCCCGACGTGCTCGGAGCAGGAGGTCGCGCGACGTTCGCGGGTCTTCCGGCTGCGGGCGGCGCGAGCCGCGTGTTCGGTACAGGCAGTGGCTGCGGCGGACCTTTCGGCTCGTCGTTTTTTCCGAACAGCTGACCGAGACCGCCGTGACTCGGCCGAGGCGGAACAGCGGGCGGCTTTCCGCCTTGTCGCAAGACCTTCGGGATCGTACCGACCTTCGTCTTGTCCTCTTTGTCGGATCCCGGCACCGCGAGGTTCGGAATCTTCAGCGGCGGCGGCTTGTAGATCGGGGCGGACGGCGTGACCTCGAGAACGGCGGGTCGCTGCGTTTCCTTGTCTTTCGCGACCTCGGGCTCGAACGACGTCTTCTCCCATTCGGAGAGCGCCGCGTCCCAGTCGAACTCTTCGCCCTCGGGCTTTTTTTCGTCGGTCATGTGAGCCCCTCGAGCCCGAGCGCGCGTCGAAGCTCGATGTACGCGGGCGACAACGCGAAGCGAACGAGGCCGGCGGCTCGCTCGTCCGTTTTGACGAGGTCGCGCAAGGATTCACGGAGCGCTTCGGGTGACTGGCCCAGCAAATCCGAGAGAGCTGCCGTCGCGTCTCCCGATGCGACGATCGCTGCGCGTGCGAGCGACATCAGCGCATGGCGCGACCACGTGCGCGCGTCTTGACCTGACGCCGTCACCGCGCGGCAAATGTCCGGCAAGAGCTTCTTCGTGCGACGCGGAATTGCCTTCGCGATCAGCTTGTCGATTTCCGCCTGCACCGCGTACGTGGGTGACGTGACAACGACCTCGGCGATCTTGCACGCGGCGACCGCGATGGCGGCGACTGTCGTGTCGTCGCGCGATCGCAACACGCTCGTTCCGCGCACGATTCCGCAGAGCTCGCGCGCCACCTTCGCGCGGAGCGGCGGCGAGAGCGGTGCGTTGACGTTCGAGCCGATGACGAGCGCGGGAGGCTCGCCGGGAACGCCTTGCACGCCGTTCGGGTCGCGTCCTCCGACGTAGAGCTCGAACTCCGAGATGCCGAACGCGCCCGCCCAAGCGGCGATTTCGTTTCGAACCTGGAGGCCGCTCTTCGCATCGACACGATCTTTGCGGCCAACGCCGAGCGCGGCGGGAGCAGGTCCGATCGCGTCGGCGATCGTCGGACCGAGCGTCGCGAAGAGTGTCGCCATGGGCGGATCGTCTCCTGGCGCCATCAACTTCCCGAGCGTCGAAGGCGTGAATGCGATTTGCGGCATTCGCGGCTTCTTCGCGACGTACTGCGCGAGGGTCGTGTCCGCGAGCGGATCGTTGACGCCGAGCGCGGCTCCGACGGAGAGCGCGATGTGCTCAACGTCGTGATTCTGCGTGATGTGGGCGACGCGCCCGAGCCTGCGGATGACGACTGCGTCGGGCGATTTTTGGATCGACGCGAGAAGGGCGCCCTCCGATTTCGCGAGGAGACGCTTCTTCGTTTTGTCGTCGACGCTCTTCAGCTCGAGCAGGATGTCGATGCCTTCGCCGTCGCCGGGCGACTCGTCCAAGAGACGCACGACGGCGAGCGCCGCGTTTGCCGGATTGTTCAAACGATCGCGATGAATGGCCATCGCGAGGCGCGCCGCTTCGATGCGGCCTTGTGCTTCCGGCCGCTCCTCCATGAGCTGCTCCAAGATCGCCGTCGCCTCGATCCAATTTCCGGTGCGCGCTGCTGCGCGCGCGAGCCTCTCGCGAACGGGCAACGTCGAGAGCTCCGCGCGATGGAGGCTCAAGAGAACCTCGAGCGCTTTGTCGTAGCGATCGAGCTTGTTTTCGTAAAGATCGACGGCGGCGATGCCCGCGGTCACGCGATTTTTCGGCGGCGCGTCGTGCAGCGTCGCGAGCTTCGCGAGATTCTCCGCTGCCTCTTCGAACATGCCGCGGCGGATGAAAATCTCACCGGTGAGCGCCAACGCGCCGACGTGCTCGGGCTCGATCATCGTGACGTTCTCGAGCGCACGCAGCGCGCCGTCGGTGTCGCCGCGTTCGCGGAGCACGCGCGCTTGCTCCCAAAAGAGCTTCGAGATTTCGACGTGATCGTCGGCGACCTCGAGACGGCGCGCGATCAGGCCCAGCATGCGCTCGCCGTCTTTTTTCTCGCGCACGCGGCGGAACAATTTGTCGAATGCGACCGACCGCGAAGCGTCACGCCCGAACGCTTTGTCGTACGCAGCCTCCGCCGCCGCGTCTTGCCCGAGCTCGATGTAGAGATGGGCGGCCTCTTCCCAGAATGCGGCGCCACGCGCGGCGCTCTTGCAACGGGCGCCGAGCTCGGCGGCGGCACGCGCGTGCGTCTCTTTGTCGCCGGTGGCCTCCGCGGCCGTGCGGAGCCCTTCCCAAAGCGACACGTCCTGGGGACGCACCGTGCTCGTTCGCGTGAACAGATCTCGCGCCGTTTTCGCGTCGCCCGACGCGAGGAGCGACCACCCTGCGAGCGCGAGCGCGTCGAGCTCGGCCTCGTCGCCCATCGAAGCCCCGATTCCGCGCAGCACCGTTGCGCGCTTGCGTGGATCGCATCCGGGCAGGGCGAGCTCGAGATTCGCCAAGCGAACGGCGTCGGACTTTCCTTTCACGAGATCGGGAGCCTCGCCCGACGGTCGTGCGGAAAGGAGAGTCGCCGCGCTGGCCGCAAGCGCCTCGGCCGGCGCGCCTTCGAACGACCGCGCGAGCTCACGTCGTGCGCTGGCCTCGTCCTCGATCGCTTTCGCGTGCATGGACGCGGCGATCCATTCGAGGCCTGCAACGACGCCACCGCCTGCCTCGAACCACGTTTGGGCGGCCGCGACGCTTTTTTCCGGCGCGTCGTGGCGAGCGCGGCGCAGGCGTTCCGCAGCCGCGATGCGATTCGCATCTGCGCCGGCCGACGCGAGATCATCGAGCGCGGCTTCGACGTGCGCAGCGTCATCACCGCGGGTCGGCCAGCTACGGCCGGCCGCCGGCGCCGTTTGTTCGCGTTCGGGATCCGAGCCGGGCCAAATCAGACGAGCGATGGCGGCCGCGGTCGCGAGATCGCCGGTAGCCTTTTCCTCGAGCTCCGCGAGCGCTCCGAGAGCGAGCGTGCCGTCTCCATGCGATCCGACCTCGGCGGCGAAACGCTCGAGCGCAACGCGCGTTGCATCCTCACCCGCGGACGCCGCCGCATCGAGCGCACGACGGCGACCGTCGATCGAATCCACGTCGACGCCGCGTGCCGCCCACGCATGCGCGGCTTTCGTGTCCGCATCGTCTCCTGCGCCTGCTGCTTTCTCGAACGCAGCGAGCGCCTCGCGCTTGTCACCGCCGGCCCAGAACGTGAGCGCGGCTTCGAGATGGAGCGCGCGCGCGAGCTCTTCGTCTTCCGTGGCCTCTGCGCACGTCGCGAGGACCGCTGCCGCCGCGGCGTTCTCTCCGCTCACGCGTGAAACGTCCGCGAGATAGGAAGCGGTGAGGGGATCGGCAGGATCCTGATCGTGGAGCGCGCGCAATCGAGAGCGCGCATGCTCGAGCGCGCCTCGGCGCTGCGCGTCGATGGCGGCAACGAGAGCGAGCCCTCGTGCCGTCGCGGGGTCTTGCTCGAGGTCAGCGAGCTTCTCGAACGGGCTCGCGCCCTCGGAGCCCGAAGCGCCCACGAAATCCGGTAAAAACGCCTCGAGCGCGTTGCCGAGCCACGCGCCGTTCTGCACGTCGGAGAGCTCCGCGAGCGCGATCTGCGCGCCGTCCAGATCCCCGCGGAGCAGCTTCGCGCGCACGATCTCGAACCACAAACGCGCGAGCTCGCCGTCCTGCGCGCGGTCGGTGGCCGGACCCGGTTTCTCGTCCTTCCC
>JAICXU010000510.1 GCA_025934595.1 Polyangiaceae bacterium
CGCGCGGCGCTCTCGACACCCACCGCATCACCGTGCTGGCGCGCCGCCTCGTCCATCATCGCGTCTGCCGCAGCACCGTCGAAGTCGGTTCCGACGGACGGAAGGTCGGGGTTGTGTGCTCCAAGCTCACGGAGCGCGCGAACGACCGGGAGAACGACGTGAGAGGAGATCAGATGCCGAGACATGGCTCACCCGCGATGTACTTGACGATTGAAGTAGCGTGGCGCCGCTACCTTTGCACGTGCTCAAATCGGTCCGCTACCGCTCGGATTTCGCGAAAGCGCGCACGAGGTGGCGTTGACACCGGACGATGCGGGCGCTCTCGACGCGGCGACGGATTAATACTTCTCCGACCATGAGTCCCTCCCGTCGCCGCGAGCGCGCCAAATCCTTCGTGTCGTCCGCGTCGGCGGGAATCGTGGCGTCGACTCCCGACGTAGCGTCCCTGCGTTCACGCCGGCATCGTTGTCGACCACGCCTGAATCGTCGCCGCTACACGCAACGAGACGGTCGGCGTTTATCCACCGCGGTGATCTCCGCGGCCCCTCGGTCGGGGAGGTTTACATCGTAATTGCGTACAACTGGCCCGTGCCGACTACGCAATCGGGGTTTTTCGAGAAACGCGCGCGGCGCAGCGCGCGTAACGCGATCATTCGCAACATGATCTTTTCAGCGCTGATCGTGCCGTGGATCGTATTTTGGTTGGTTCTCTTTTTCTCCGGGCAAGAAACGCCCGCGCCGGCGGTCTTGATCGTAGAACTGGCTTTGGTGTCACTGCTCGTATGGCGTATCTCGGTTGCCATCCAGCGCTATCGTGAACCCACGAAACACCCTATTTTCCATGATTTTGCGCGCTTCGGCGATCCGCTCGCGCTCACGTCGTCGATCGAGCGAGAGCTTGCGTCGGGTGAGGCTCGCAGAATCGGTGACGTGATTTTGGATGGTCGCTTCTTGATCGTCCTGGGTCTCCAGCATGCGGTCATCGAGCTGGACGAGATCGCGTGGGTCTACCCGAAGTCGACTCGGCACTCGGTGAACTTCGTTCCGCTCGGAACGACGACGAGCCTCGAGCTCTACTCGTATTCGAAGGGTTTTCGATTTACATCGTTGACCTTGACTTCGGACGTCGCGCTCTTCGATGCATTGCGAACGACGGCGACGCGCGCTCGCTTCGGATTTTCGATCGAAAACGAAGCATGGTGGAGCGACATGCGCGTGAGCCTCGCCACGCGCGATGCCGCCATCGCGAGCGCATCAACCAAGACGAAATAGCTCTCGGGTCTTTACATATGCGGCGTCGACGTCAGCCGCACTTCGACTGCGCCGGACCACCTCGTGGTCGAATTGTCCGGTTGGTCGCCGACGAAGACGACCGCGTATGCGCCGGGCGGAACGTTCACGAAGGTCTGGGTGCCGTTTTGGTCGGCGCCGATCGCCGGGGCGCATCCGACGAGCACGTCGTCGGCGCACGAGCTCGGAGGCGCGGAATCGCTGAAAACCGCGAGCGCGTGATTACCGAGCTGTTCGAAATCGATTCGGATGTCGGCGGCCGACGTGACCGTAAATCGAGCTCCGGCTCCGAGGCCCCCGGTGCTCGTCGCGCACGAGACGCTCGATGCCGAGCCGAGGCGCGTGTCCAAGATGGTGTCTACCGAGCTCGACACGCCGCCGTCCGTGCTCAGCTCACCGAGATCTTGCGCGCTACGGCATGCGTCCTCGGGAGCTGAAGCTTCTGCCTCGTTCGCATCGCTGGCGTCCGCTGCGCTCGCATCGCTCCCGCCGGCGTCTTTCGTCGCCGCATCGAGGCGAGCGTCGGTTGCCACGCCGTCGGCCGACGTCGCGCTGTCGGTCGGCGCCGCTTCGAGACCTCCGTCTTCTCGCGGCGAGCCCGCGTCGAGCGGCGAGATCGCGTCGTCACCGCCGCATGCGGCGAAAGCGAGAGAAGCGATCGAAACGGCGAGAGAGGCCAATCCGAACCTGAGCACGACGTCATGATTCTATCGCGTCTCAACCAGCAGCACGCGGTCAAAAGCGGGCAGCGAGCGTGACCGACGCGGACTTCGGCGTGATGCCGGGCGCCACGAAGATCAGGACCGCACCTCCCGCGATCAACGCACCACCCGCGCTGAACGCGATCGTCGATATCGTGGCGTTCTGAACGGCGTCGTCGCGATCCTGCACCGCTTGGTCGTGCGAGGATTGCGTGCACACGCGATCGACGCTGCATTCCTCTTTCGATCGTGACCATGCGCTCGCGGCGCGCAATCCGAAGAAGGCGCCGAAGCCGACGCCGACGAGCCCGAGACCTACCAAGCCGAAACCGGCGCCGCGTGCGATCGGGCTTCGGGCGCGGCTCTCGGAAGGTTTCTCGTACGAAGCGGCGGATGTAGCTTTCTTTTCGACCAGCACGACGACCTCGTGTCGATTTTTTTCGCCCTCCCGAAGCACGAATTGCCGGGTGACGGGCTCGGTCTGCGGAGACGAAAACCAAAATGTATGAGTGCCGGGGTCGAGCGCGATCGCGGTGCCGTCGATGCGAGCCGTCGAAAGCTCGCCGTCGACCTTCAAGTCCACCACGGCGGCGTCGTTGCCGCGCTCGTCCTTCACGTCGAAGACGATCGTCGGGAGCGCGTTCGTGATGAGTGAAACGCGGCGCGAACATTCCTCGCGAATCTCCCAAGGGCACGTCGGCGCCGCGCACGCGACGGACTCTTCGCGTGCAGATTGCAAGTGATGATCTTTGCGCAGCGTGATCGCGCGCTCGTTCGCTCCGATGCATTCGGGCGCGGTCGGCGCGTGCTCTTGCGCCGAGCCGTTGCGTGCGAGCATGACCACGAAAACTGCGACGAGCAGCCGCGCTCTCATTGCGGAAAACACTCCGGCTTGAAGTGCTTGTTGCCATCGGCGTCGAGCGTGTATGGCGGCGCGCACGCGGAATTCGGCGACTCCGTTGAAGGGCTGGGTTTGGGCGCAGGTACATGCACGCTGGGCCTGTGGAGACGCGCGGCCGGCGACGAGCTCGATACCGCAGAGACCGTGGGCAGGACCCTCGGCGTTGTGCTCGCGGCCGGTTCGAATGTCGAAGGCAACTCGGCAGGTCGCGCCGCGACGAGCGGCTCCGCGCCCGTGACCGCCGGTGCAACCGTCTCGACACCGTGCTCGCGATGCGCGAGTAGCGGCCGCAAGATCACGACGGCGCCGACGGCGAGCGTGAGGACGCCTGCGATGCTGCCGACGACGAGCTGTCGTCGCGCGCCGCGCACGCTTCTTTGCGCCGACTCACCGGCGACCGGCATCGTCGTGGAGTGACGAGGCATCTTCGTCATCGCGACAGGAATCTGGGGCGGGGCAGGCGGAAGCCGCGCGGCCATCACAGCAAGCTCGGACGCTTCCGGCATGTCGCGACCGAAGCTCGCGCGAAATGCGTCGTAGAGCGCGCCTCGCATTTCGGCGGCGGAGCCCCAGCGGTCTTCGGCGCGAAACGCGAGCGCCTTGTCGATCACGGAGGCGAGCGGCGCCGGCACCGATCGCTGCACCGTCGCGATGGGCCTCGCCGATCGCGTCGCCGCGCGCACGAACACCTGCTCGACCGTCGGTGCGTCATGGACCAGTTGGCCCGTGAGCGCGGAGAACATCGTCGCGCCGGTCGACCAAATGTCCGTCCGATGATCGAGCTCCTGACTCTTTCCGAGAGCCTGCTCCGGCGACATGAACGCTGGCGTGCCGAAGGAAGTGCCGGATCGCGTCGCGCGCGCGCCGAGCGAGGCCGCATCCCGCACGCGCGCGATTCCGAAGTCGAGCACCTTCAGCGTGCCTTGCGACGTGACGAA
>JAICXU010000249.1 GCA_025934595.1 Polyangiaceae bacterium
CTCTCCTGCACGACCCGCCTCCATGAGCGCGGCGGAAGAGCAGCAGCACGAGGAGCACGACGAAGAGCGGGACTCCGGCGCGCAGAAAAAGGCGGAGCTGCCCTTTCGCGTGCGCGCGAGACGATGGCGAGAGGCACATCCGCGTGCGCTCGTCGGAATCATCGCCGGCATCGCCGTCCTCGCGATGGCCGGCATCGCATTCTTTTTGTACGAGCGCACGTTCGTCTCGACCGACGACGCGGAGATCGACGGCAACATCAGCGCGATTGGCGCGCGCGTGTCGGGCGTCGTCATCCACGTGTACGTCGAGGACAACCAGTACGTGCACGCCGGAGATCCGATCGCGGATTTGGATCCGTCCGATCTCGACGTCGCGGTCGCGAAGGCGCAGGCCGATCTCGCGCTCGCGCAAGCCCAGAACGAAGCGTCGGCCCCCGCGGTGCCGATCACCGAGCAGACGAACAAAACGCAGATCGCGAACAGCGGAGGCGACATCGCAACGACGTCGGCGCAGCTCTCCGCCGCAAGGAAAGACGCGGATGCGGCGAAGGCGCGCGTCGATCAGGCCGAGGCGCAAGCGAGGCTCGCCGACGTCGATCGGGTGCGTTCGCAAGCGCTCGTGAAATCGGGCGCGGTGTCGCAAGCCGATTTGGATCAGAAAGCGGCGGAGTCGGAGGCGGCAAGGGCCGAGGTTTCGTCGGCGCAATCGGCGCTGAAGTCGGCCGAGGCGCGCGTCGCACAGCTTCAAGCGCAAGTCGGCGAGGCACAGAACAAATTCGAAGAGGCGAAAGCGAACGCACCGAAGCAAGTGGAGATTCAAAAAGCAAACGTGACGTCGCGCGAGGCGCAGATCCAAGCCGCACAAGCCGCGCTCGCGCAAGCGAAGTTGAATCTCGGTTACGGAAAAATCGTGGCGCCGGTCTCGGGCGTCATCGGAAAGAAATCGGTGAACGTCGGAGACCATGTCGAGCCCGGTCAGCCGCTCGTCGCGATCGTGCAGACGGACGATCTGTGGGTGACGGCGGATTTCAAAGAGACGCAGCTCCGTCGAATGCATCCGGGAGAGCGCGTGAAGGTCAGCGTCGATGCGTACGGCACGACGTTCACGGGAACGGTGGAGAGCATGCCGGGCGCGAGCGGCGCGAAATACAGCCTTTTTCCGCCTGAAAACGCGACGGGCAACTACGTGAAGGTCGTGCAGCGCTTGCCGGTGCGCTTGCGGCTCGATCCGAATCAACCGGGCCTCGATCTCTTGCGACCGGGCATGAGCGTCGAGCCCAAGGTCTACGTGCGATGACCTCGGCCGCCGAAGAGAACGGCGGCGGCTTCCACCCCGGATTCAGCCCGTGGGCGATCGCGTTCACGGTGACGCTCGCCACGTTCATGGAGATCCTCGACACGAGCATCGCGAACGTCGCGCTGCCGCACATCGCAGGAGGCTTGTCGGCCACGCAAGAAGAAGCGACGTGGGTGCTCACGAGCTATCTCGTGTCGAACGCGATCGTGCTTCCGATCAGCGGATGGATTTCGACGCGCATCGGCCGCAAGCGTTTCTACATGACGTGCGTCGCGCTCTTCACCGTGAGCTCGTTCATGTGTGGAGTCGCGCCGAACCTCGGCGCGCTGATTTTCTTCCGCGTGCTGCAAGGCCTCGGCGGCGGCGGCCTCCAGCCGAGCGAGCAGGCGATCTTGAGCGACACGTTCGAGCCGAAAAAACGCGGCATGGCGTTCGCCCTTTACGGCATGGCCGTCGTGCTTGCGCCCGCGATCGGCCCGACGCTCGGCGGCTTCATCACCGATCATATGAGCTGGCGTTGGATCTTTTTCTTGAACGTGCCCGTCGGCATCACGTCGATCCTGCTCACGTCGCGCATCGTGAGCGATCCGCCGTGGCTCACTGGAGAGAAGAAAAAGAAAAATCCGATCGACGGCATCGGGCTCGGCCTCGTCGCGCTCGGCCTCGGCTCGCTCGAGGTAGTGCTCGACAAGGGACAAGAAGACGATTGGTTCGGATCGACGTTCATCACGACGTTCGTGATCGTCGCGGCGGTGGCGATCGTGGCGTTCATCGTCTGGGAGATCTTCGAAGAGCATCCGGTCGTCGACTTGAAGCTCTTCAAGAATCGGAACTTCGCCGTCACGAACCTTCTGATTTTTTTGCTGGGGTTCGTCCTTTACGGAACGACGGTGCTCATCCCGCAGTTCGTGCAGCTCTTCATGGGCTACACGGCCACCGAAGCCGGCATGACGCTCTCGCCCGGCGCAGCGTCGATCATCCTTTTCATGCCCGTCATCGGTCTGCTCGTGAGCCGCGTCCAGGCGCGGTATCTCATCGCGATCGGCTTCACGATCGAGGCGATCGCGCTCTATCGCATGACGAACATCGATCTGCAGATCGATTTCCGAACGGCGGTATTTTGGCGCATTTGGCAGTCTGCCGGCATGGCGTTCCTCTTCATTCCCATCACCACGGCGGCCTACGTCGGAGTTCCGAAAGAAAAAAACAACGACGTGTCGGGCATGCTGAATTTGTCGCGCAACGTCGGAGGTAGCGTCGGCATCTCGTTCGTATCGACATTCCTCGCCCGCCACGCGCAAGCTCACCAAAGCTTCTTGGTCGAGCGCGTGACTCCGTTCGATGCGTCCTACCGCTCGATGGTGCACGAGGCGTCGTCGGCGCTCGTTCGACATGGCGTCGCCGCGGGAGCCGCGATGCATGCGGCGCAAGGTCGCGTGTGGTCGGAGCTTTTGCGGCAATCGCAGGCGCTCGCGTATCGGGATCTCTTGTGGGTGATGACGTTCGCGGCGATCGCGATCGTTCCGGTGGTGTTCCTCTTGCGAAAAAACGATCCGCGCGAAGGCGGTCTTGCGCACGCTTGATTTGGAACCTCGACCTCGACCCTAGGACTTAGACCGGCACGCGATAGAGGACGACGTACACGATGACGCCCGTGATCGACACGTAGAGCCACACCGGAAAAAGAACGCGCGTCACTTTCACGTGCCGATCGAACGCGCCACGAAATGCAAAACGAAGCGCCACGAGCACCATCGGCACCACGGTCATCGCGAGCACCACGTGCGACGCGAGAACGATGAGATACGCAGGATGTAACCAACCCGTGTGGTGATCGTAGTGCGTGCCCGTGAGCGCCATGCGTGTGAGGTACGACGTGAGAAAAATGCACGACGTCGCGAACGCCGAGAGCATGAACGCGCGATGGACGAGCGGCTTTTTCCGTGCGATCGCGACGCGACCACACACGAGCAAGATGGCGCATGACGCGTTGAGACACGCGTTCAGGAGCGCCAGATCGTCGCCGAATGTCGCACGTGTCATCGTCGGAATTTCTCAGTCGTGCTGCACTTTTCGCGAGCACGCACTTGGCGCTGGCGAAGAGCGGACGGCACGCTACCTTGCCTAGCTCTCTTGGGGCGGGAAAAACGAGGAACGGGATGATCGCTTTTCGCGGACGAGGACGATCGACTGGCGCGCCCTGCATGCGCGCAAAATCAGGCTTGGCGTTGGCGGTCTTCGTGCTCGTCGCGGGATGCAGCAGCGAGACGCCGGCGGGCTCCGATCGATCCACGAGCACGCAAGCGAGCGCCATCCAAGGCGGCAGCATCGACACCAACGACAACTACGCGGTCGGCATCGTCGGCCTCAGCGGCGCGGGTCCGACCGGCGGCGGCGGCGTGGCGATCTGCTCGGGCGCGCTCATCGCCCCGAACTTGGTCATCACCGCGCGCCATTGCGTGTCGGACGTCGGCGCCGATCAAGTGAATTGCGACACCGACAAATTCGGCGCCACGCACGATGCATCCACGTTCTACGTCACGAACGACACGACGATGGATCAGTCGAGCCAAAATTGGCACCAGGCCGCGCAAGTGGTCACGCCGCCCGACACGAAGTTCTGCGGCAACGATCTCGCCCTCATCATTTTACAAGACAAGTTCACCCTGCCCGTCTACGTGACGCCGCTCGTCGAAGACTCGATGAGCGATCACGACAAGTACGAGAAAAAAATCACCGCCATCGGTTACGGCGTGACGTCCGCCACCGGACAAGACAGCGGCACGCGGCGCATCAAACAAGACATCTCCGTGCAGTGCATTCCGGGCGACACCACCACCGACTGCACGCAAGCGTTCGACGTCGCCGACAACGAGTTCGAAGCGGGAAGCGGCACGTGCTCGGGCGACTCCGGATCGAGCGCGTACGAGCAAGCAAATTACACGGCGGGCACGCCGGTCACGTTCGGAATGCTTTCGCGCGGCGGCGAGCAGGGCGACACCTGCGTCGGCTCCGTATACACGCGCACCGACAAATGGGCGCAGCTGATTCGGCAGACGGCGCAAACGGCGGCGACCATGGGCGGATATCCCGCGCCCGCGTGGGCTGGCGCCGACGGCACCGCGGATCCCGGCGCCGAAGGGCAGCCCTGCACGACGGCGGACGAATGCGACACGAAGAGCTGCGCGTCGCCCGACGGAAATACATCGTACTGCGTGAGCACGTGCGATCCGAATGCGCCCTCGTGCGACGACGGTTACACGTGCAAAGCGGATCCGAACGGCGACAATTATTGCTTCCCGGATCATCCCATCGGATCGGACGCAGGCGACGGGAGCGGCAACGGCGACACGACGACGACCACGACGACCGGCTGCAGCGTCGCTCGCGCGGGTGGACCTTCGTCGCCCGTGCCGTGGAAATCGGGCGCGGTCTTGCTGGGAATGGCGCTCGCCGGCGTGCGACGTCGTCGAAAGCGCTGAGCGTGAGCGTTTCGATCAGGTGACCGACGCGTTCTAGGCGCTCGATTCCGTAGCGCCTTCTTGCTTCGGCGCGCTTTCGCTCGCTTCTTTTTTTTCTTTCGCGGGCTCTTTCACCGCGTCCGGCGCGCCCGCTCCTTTGCCGTCGCTTCGTCCCGCGAGCGCTTTCCACATCGTTTTTTCGTCCACCGAGATCGCGAGCAAACACGCGGCGCCTACACAAACGGCGAACGCGTTGAGCGGCGCGTCGAACGCGCCTCGCGCGAGGAGACAAAGCGCGAGCGCGCTCGTGATCGAAGGCGCAGGGCCAGGACGAATCACGGCGACCGCAGCGAGGAAGAGCGATGTCGCCGCAAAAAATGTAGGCACCGGCCCGAGCCCCGCGGGCGGCGGCGTTCCGCGTACGTCCGCCAGCGCCGTGTGGAGCACGACTTGCCACGTCGCGGCGCCGCCGTGACCTCCTTGCTCCATGCCCCACGTCACGACCAGCGCCGCGAGCACGGACATGCCCGCCAAGATTTGCCCGCTCACACGTGTGCGCGTCGTCAGCCACACCACGGCGATCAACTGTCCGACACCTTCGAAGATCACGCCGACAGTGGCGATCGCACGCGCCCATTCGTATGTCATCGGTGCCGCACGCGCGCCCGCGACTCCCGCGAGCCACCACGCGAGCACGCGCACGAGCGCCGCGCTTGCGAACGCGAGGAGCACGAATCCCGCTGCGCGCGTATGCGGCATGCGCAACGTCCCCGCACCGGCCACGAGCGCAGCGAGGCTCGCGAGAAGCGTGAGCGGCACGAGCGCCGTCGATGGCGTGGGAACGAACGGACGCCTGAGCGCCGAGATCACGACGATGCACATGACGATGCAGCCCACCGAAAACGCCGCCGACACGACGGCGAGTCGCAGACCGATCGCCGGCTTCTCGGTGAAAACCAAATTCCA
>JAICXU010000384.1 GCA_025934595.1 Polyangiaceae bacterium
CTCGACCTACACGAACGGCGCTTCCTACGATCTGCGCGACGGCGGCGCGATGATTCAGTCGTATGTCGGCGCGTCGAACGCCACGAGCCCCGACGGAACGAACGACAACGAAAAATTCGTGTGGTCCGGCCTCTACAAAGACGGCACGTTCGCCATGGAGAACAAAGACGACGGTAACGCGTGCACCGAGCAGCTCGCCCCGAGCCCGATGGCGCCCCAAAATCTCTATCGTCGCAACGATGGGAACGCGATGCCGTCGACGGGCCTCGGCGTCGTCACGCAAGCGATCACGCCCGCGTTCTCGCACGACGGAACGAAGGTCGCGTTCAATGGGTGGACGCTCGATTCGTCGGCCGCGCCGCTCACGAGCGGCAACGGACACACGCTCGACGTCATGGACTTCGCGTGCGGCGCAACGAGCACGACGCCGGGTGCGCCGAGCTGCACCGCGCCCGCGTTCTCGAATTTGCATCGCCTCTACACCAACACCGATACGACGACCGGCTTCGTCGGTTGGCCGGCGTGGACTCCGGACAATCAGGGAATCGTCTTCCACAACGTCGTGAAGTTGCCGTCGGGCGGACCACCGCTCGTCACGCGGTACTCCGCGGAAGCGCAGCTTTGGTACACGAACGTTCCGGCATCGGGCCCCGGCAATGCGCTCTTGATGAACGCCGTGAACGGCTTGGATTCCTCGGGCACGCCGTACGTGCCTGCGCCCGGCGACGTCGCGGGATCGAACGCTGCGCATTCGGACGATACGAAATACAACTACGAGCCGACGGTGAATCCCGTCGCGTCGGGCGGGTACTTTTGGGTCGTGTTCACGTCACGTCGCATGTACGGAAATATTGCGACGACCGATCCGTTCTCGAACGACGGGTCGCAACCGATCCCGAAGAAGCTGTGGGTTGCGGCGATCGACATCAATCCGCCGGCCGGCGCCGATCCGAGCCACCCTGCATTCTATTTGCCTGGCCAAGAGCTCGATGCTCCGAACATGCGCGGCTTCTGGGTCGTCGATCCGTGCCGAGCCGACGGCGCCGCGTGCGACACCGGCGCGGAATGCTGCGGCGGATTCTGTCGGCCGGGCGGCGACGGCGGCGCGCTCGTTTGCCAGAATCCTTCGGGCTGCGCGAACGTCAACGAAAAGTGCACGACGACCGCGGACTGCTGCGGCTCGGGCACGCTGACGTGCATCAACGGTTTCTGCGTCGCGCCTCCGCCGCGTTGACGCTCGCGCCGACCGTCGGGCGGGGCTTTCCGGTACGCGGGCCCGGGACGACTAGCGCCCGCTGCTCTCGCTTCTCGCGATCGCGCGCGATACGCTCGCTCCAATGACCGACGTCGCCGATCGTTTGCGCGACTACGAGATTTGGGGGCTCCTCAGTCGCGGAGGCATGAGCGAGGTGTATCTCGCGAAGCATCGCGTGCTCGCCATTCCCGTGATCATGAAGACGGTGAGCGAGAGCCGCAGCCGCGGCGACACGCTCATCTTGAATCCGAGCACCGGCGGCTACTACAGCGACGCGACGATCGCGCGCGTGTTCCACGAGGCGCGCGTCATGGCCGCCATTCCCGACCCGCGCGTCGTGCGCGCGCTCGATGCGGGAATGCATTTGGGTGCACCCTACATCATTCAAGAATACGTCGACGGCATCGACCTCGAGGAGCTCGATCAACGTCGCCGAAAAGCGCTCGGCGTGGGCCTTCCTCTCTGGTTCATCTGCCACGTGATGGCCGACGTATGTGGCGCGCTGCACGCCTCGCATCTCACCGGCGTCGTGCATCGCGACGTGAAGCCGTCGAACATTTTCGGCGCACCGGAGACGGGCGTGCGGCTCGGTGATTTCGGAATCGCGATCGGACGAAGCGACGTGGGATCCGGCCCGATGAGCGGCACGTTCGGTTTCATGGCGCCCGAGCAGCTGCGCGGCGAAGACACGGGACGCGCTACGGATATCTACGGCGTCGCCGCGACCGCATACGCGCTCCGTTACGGAAGATTTCCGTACGCGACGATGGAAGAAGCGCTGGATCCCCGAAAGATGCCGGCGTTCGCGTCGCCGGAACATCCGGTCGTCGGATATTTCCAGGACCTCATGCAACGGATGCTCGTGAAGGACATCGCGCGGCGGCCGTCGAACGCGTCCGCGTTCGCACATCACTTCGGCATGATCGCGCGATCGATCCGCACGTCCGTCAACGACACGTCGCTCACGTCGATCGACAGCCACACATTTCGTCTCGGCGGCATCACGATCCGCCTCTACGCGGGCGACATCGCGCAAGCCACCACCGAAGGCATCGTCTCGTCCGGCAACTACGAGATGAAAATGCGGACGGGCGTCGGTGAAGCTTTGCGACGACGGGGCGGCGACGTCATCGAGCAAGAGGCGATGAAGAACGGACAACAGCCGCTCGGCACCTGCGTCGCGACAGGAGCCGGCACGCTGGAGGCCCGCGCCGTCTTGCATGCCGTCAGCGCGTGGAACGAAGCGTCATGCGTGGGTCGCGCCGCGCAGCGCGTGTTCTTGCTCGCCGACGAGCTCGGCCTCAAATCGCTGAGCATTCCCGCGCTCGGAACCGGCGTCGCGCGGGTGAGCCTCGAGCGATGCGCGTGCGCGCTCATGAACTCGCTGAAATGGCATGCGCTGCTCGGTGGCACGCGGCTCGAGCAAATCGATCTCGTGCTCGAGAACGATGAGAAGCTTCGCGTCTTCAAGGCCGTCGCCGAAGAGGCGCTGCGTGACGAGCAAGATCCGCCGCGCATCGTGGATATCGGTTTGCCGGTGAGCAGCGACAGCGTCCGCGGTGATTCGTCGACGCAAATCGACGTGAGCGCGTCGGGAGACTTCCCGCGCTCCACGACGTGACGGGATTGCGTGAGCGCATGTAAGGTGCGCCTCGCGAGCTGCGTTCATGGCTCATGACACGCGCTGCCCTGGTTTTTCTCGCTTTTGCCGTCGCCGCTTGCGCGAAGAGCGCGCCCGAGCCCGCTTCACCACTGCAAGGAGGCGCGTGCTTTCACTCGCTCGACGAATATTGCGCGGCTCGGCACTGCGACACCTACGACGAGGCGGCTGCGCAAGCGCGAAAACCAGTGGAAGCGGGCGCGCTCTATCGATTCAGCATCGGAACCTGCGGCGCGTATCGCTTCGTGCAGGTGCAAGAAGGCGCGGGGATGTCGGACGAGATCTTCGATGCATCCGGAAAGCTGGTGTTCTCCTCGAGCGTCGCCGACGCGCCGATGTGCGAGGGAGAATTCTCGAGCACGCTCGGCAAGACACCCGCGTGCGAGCGAGTGGTCGTCGAGTCAGGAGACGCTTCGAAGTCGTGACGTCGCAGCCGCCGCGTCAGCGAAGCAGCCCTTCGCGCGCGAAGAGATGGGCAGGCGGCTCGACGCCCGTGTCCATCCATGTCTCCACGGCTCTTTGCTCGTCCTCGCAGCGGAGACCTTGTTCGTCGAGCCATGCCGCGTCGTAATAGCTGCGGCGGTAGCGATCGCCGCCGTCGCAGAGCAAGGTCACGATCGAGCCGCTCTCGTTGCGACGCGCGAGATCGCCCGCGCAGAGGAGCGCCGCGATCAAGTTGGTGCCCGTCGATGCGCCGACCGCGCGACCGAGACGTTCGCCGAGCGCGACCATCGCCGCGATGGACCAGACGTCCGGCACCTTGACCATCGCGTCGATCACGTCCGGCATGAACGACGCTTCGACGCGAGGCCTGCCGATGCCTTCGATGCGCGAGCCGTCGCCGCGAACGAGCGCGCCGTCGCGGGTGCGATAGAAATCGAAGAACACCGAGCGCTCGGCGTCGACGCCGCACACCTTGGTGGTGTGACGGCAATACCGCACGTAACGGCCGAGCGTCGCGAGCGTGCCGCCCGTGCCTGCCGACGCGACGATCCATCGCGGAATCGGATCGGGCTCGAGCTCGAGCTGCTCGAAGATCGACGCGGCGATGTTGTTGTTCCCGCGCCAGTCGGTCGCGCGCTCGGCGTACGTGAATTGGTCCATGTAGTGGCCGCCCGTCTCGTCGGCCAAGCGACGCGATTCGCCGTAAACCGCGGCAGCGGAGTCGACGAGATGACAACGTCCTCCTTGAAATTCGATCGCCGCGATCTTCTCCGGCGACGTGCTCTTCGGCATGACGGCGACGAACGGAAGACCGAGGAGGCGCGCGAAATACGCCTCCGAGATCGCGGTCGACCCACTCGAGGCTTCGACGATCGTCGAGCTCTCGCGGAGCCACCCGTTGACGAGCGCATACAAGAAGAGCGAGCGCGCGAGGCGATGTTTGAGGCTGCCCGAGGGATGGCTCGATTCGTCTTTCAAATACAGCGCGATGCCGGGCCACGGGAGCGCGACGGGAATGAGATGCGTGTCGCTCGAGCGTTGCACGTCGGCTTCGATGCGACGCACGGCTTCGTCGGCCCATGCGCGATGCGAAAGACGAGGATCGCTTCGTTTCATGTGGAGACCTCCGTCGATGGGTTTGAGAGAGAGAATTTCGTCGGCATTCGATCATGTCATCCTCGCC
>JAICXU010000342.1 GCA_025934595.1 Polyangiaceae bacterium
AAGCTTGTGCGTGATGAGGCTGTCGATGTCGATCTTTCGATCCATGTACCAATCGACGATCTTCGGAACGTCGGTGCGGCCTCTCGCGCCGCCGAACGCGGTGCCTTTCCACACGCGCCCCGTGACGAGCTGAAACGGACGCGTTTTGATTTCCTGACCTGATCCTGCCACTCCGATGATCACGCTGACTCCCCATCCGCGGTGGCGGCACTCGAGCGCTTGTCGCATCAAGTCCACGTTGCCGACGCACTCGAAGCTGTAGTCGGCGCCGCCGCCGGTGAGCACGACGAGATGCGCGACGAGATCGCCGCCGTTCGAGCCAGACAGCGTTTTTGGATTCACGAAATGCGTCATGCCGAATTTTTTCGCGATGGCTTCGCGTGACGGGTTGGTGTCGACGCCGATGATTTTGTCGGCGCCGGCGATCCGCGCGCCTTGGATGACGTTGAGGCCGATCCCGCCGAGACCGAACACGACGACGTTCGCACCGGGCTCCACTTTCGCCGTGAAAATCACGGCGCCGAGCCCGGTCGTCACACCGCATCCGATGTAACAAATCTTGTCGAACGGCGCGTCGGTGCGCACTTTCGCGAGCGCGATTTCGGGCAAGACCGTGTGCTGCGAAAACGTCGAGCAGCCCATGTAGTGGTGAATTTTTTTGCCGCCGATCGAGAAGCGGCTCGTGCCGTCGGGCATCACGCCCTTGCCCTGCGTCGCGCGGATCGCCGTGCAGAGGTTCGTCTTTCGCGAGAGGCACGATTTGCACGCGCGACATTCCGGCGTGTAGAGCGGAATGACGTGATCGTCTTTTTTCACGCTGGTCACGCCTGGTCCGACCTCGACGACGACGCCCGCGCCTTCGTGTCCGAAGATCGCGGGGAACAATCCTTCGGGATCGGCGCCGCTCCGCGTGAACTCGTCGGTGTGACACACGCCCGTCGCTTTCAATTCGACGAGCACCTCGCCGGCTTTCGGTCCTTCGAGATCGACGGTTTCGATGACGAGAGGCTTGCCCGCTTCGTAAGCGACCGCTGCGCGCGTTTTCATGGCCCGCGATGCTACCGCCCTTCTTGCACGAGGGAACTCAGATCGAAATCGGCGCAGGCATGAAGAGGAGCACGAACCAGGCGAGCGTCACGATTGCCACGATTTTCCGGCCGATCCCGAGCTCGGGCGCGGGCGTCTCCGGGTGATTGAGGAGGGCGTGCTCGCGAAAGAGGCCGCCGCGAATGTCCATCGCGACGAACAGCGCGAGACCCGCGAAAAATCCGACCCAGTAAATCGGGGGGCGGCTCGCGTCGGCGCCGATCCCCACGAGCGTCAAGAGCCCCAAGAGACCGACGATGCGCACGCGCACGCTCATCAAATGCGGAAGCGACTCGCGCACGTTTTCGGGCGCCGTCGCAGTTCCGAGGATCGCGAGCACGTGGAACCACACGAGCCAAAAGAGGGAATTTTGCACGTGCGTTCCGATGCGATGAAATCCGATGCCGGCGTGGAAATCGCGCACGAGGTATCCGCCGACCGACAAGAAGAAGAACACGAGCATCGCACGGTGGACGTTGATGGCGACCGCATCGTGCTTGGTTCCGAGCAGCGAATGCGCGACGTGGCCGCCATCGAGCTGCGTCACCGGAAACAAGTTGATCATCGTGACGAGCATGCCCGCCCACGCCGCGAACGCGACCGGCGAAAGCGACAGCTCCATGCCAGGCGGCATGTTCGGCGCGGCGAGCCAGTCGAGCACCTTCAGCGCAATCGACTCACCGAGCTCCATGCCTGCACCGCTCGAGAGCGGGACGAACGTCGAATGCGCGGCGCCCCAGAAATACGCCGGGATCGCGATGCACAATCCTGCAAGCGGCCCCGACGCGCCGATGTCGAGCAGCGCGCGACGATTCGGAATCGCGCCACGCATCTTGATGACGGCGCCCATGGTTCCGAACGGCGAGATCGAAGGCAGGGGCAGCGGAATGAAGAACGGAAGCGAGGCTTCGACTTTGTGGATGCGCGCCGCGAAGTAATGTCCGAACTCGTGGAACAGCAAGATCGTGGTGAGCGTCCCCGCGAACTCCGCCCCGTGAAGCGCGCGAATTTTCCGCGGCCCGTCCTCGTCGACGAAGCTCACGAGGAACATGCTGAAGACGGTCGCGACGAAGAGTGCAATATGCACCCAAATCGACGTCGGCTTCGGTGCCGCTCGTTGCGACGTCGGCTCTCGCTCTGCGGGCTCGCGCTTGTCGAGATCAGCGGAGCGCGTCACGGAGGGCGGCAGCGAGTCGCTCGAGCTGGGGGGTAAGTCGGCCATCGATGGTTCCGAGATCTGTGTGCACGACGAGCGAGCCGCGCGCAAGCTCGGGATTCGCTTCCACGGTGATCGGCTCGCCGCCTCCTGCAGTTTGCGCACGAAGCGTTTCGGCGTCGATAGGGTTCGCTTCGAGCACCGCCTTTTTCGCGCCCCTCGTTTCTTCGAGCAGCCGCAGCGCCATTTCCATTATTTTTGCGGGATTTTTGTCGACTTCGGCGCCGATGATGCGCTCGGCAAGAAGCACGGCCAGCCGCAAATATTCTTGCGCGTACGCCGCGTCGTTGGGCGCTCGCGCCGTCGCCGGTGGATTTCCGCCGACCTTCACCACGCGACCCCGCGTCACGAACGTCATCGAATTTCCGTGAGCTCGACGTGCTCGATCGCGACCGCGATCGCGGCCAGGGCGTTCGCGAGCGTCGTCGCGCGCCGTCGTTTGTCCGGGTCTCGTAGCGCTTTTGCGAGATCGCGATCGATCGCGCCGGGCACGGCGTCGAGCGGCTCGCCGAGCAGCGCGCTCATCGCGATGAATGCGTCCTCCCAGTCGATCATTTCTTCCGACTTTATCCTAAGCTCGGGCACGAGATGAAGCCGGCCGAACGCCACGCGGCGCTGGTGCGCGAAATCGACGCGCACAATTACCGCTATTACGTGCTCGACGACGCGAAGGTCACCGACGCGCAGTTCGACACGCTGCTTCGCGAGCTCAAAGAAATCGAAGCAAAGCATCCCGACCTCGTCACGCCGGACTCCCCCACGCAGCGCGTCGCCGGCGCGCCGCGCGAAGGCACGGCGAAAGTGAAGCATGCGGTGCGCATGTTCTCGCTCGACAACGCGTACTCGGCGGAGGACATGGGCGAGTTCGAAAGGCGCGTGCGCACGGGCCTCCCCGATCACATGACGGCCACCTATTGCATCGAGCCGAAGCTCGACGGCGGCAGCATCGAGGTCGTCTACGACAAGGGCAGGCTGGTCGAAGCGAGCACGCGCGGAGACGGAGAGATCGGCGAAGCGATCACCGAGAACGTCCGCACGATCCGCGGCGTTCCCCTCAAGATCGCGCATCCAGGGAAAATCACGGTGCGCGGTGAGGTCTTGCTCTATCGCAAAGATCTCGACGCGCTCAATCGCGAGCGTGAGGCCGAAGGCCTCGAGCCGTTCGCGAATCCTCGCAACGCCGCATCGGGATCGGTGCGCATGATGGATCCGCGCGAGGTCGCGCGCCGTCCGCTTCGCATCATTTTTTATCACCTCGTCGAAGGCGCCACGCTGCACAAGACGCATTCCGAGAGCCTCGCGTGGATGGACAAGCTCGGCCTCCCCACGCATCGCCGCGAAAAAGTCGGCGAGTGGCCGGTCGTCGCCGATGCGATCGCCGCCATCGACGAAGCGCGCCACCACTATCCGTTCGAGACCGACGGCGCCGTCGTCAAGGTCGACAGCTATCGCCTCCAAGAAATTCTCGGCTCGACGTCGAAGTTTCCGAAATGGGCGATCGCCTACAAATTCCAGGCGGAGCGCGCGGTCACGAAGGTGCTCTCGATCGAGGTGCAAGTCGGACGCACGGGCGCGCTCACGCCCGTCGCGAACCTGGAGCCCGTGGAGCTCGGCGGCACGACCGTGTCACGTGCGTCGCTGCACAACGCCGGCATGATCTCGACGCTCGACGTGCGCATCGGCGACCAAGTCGTGATCCAAAAAGCCGGCGAGATCATCCCGCAAGTCATGGAGGTCGATCTCGCGGCGCGCACCGGAAAAGAAATTCCGTTCGAGATGCCGAAGAAGTGTCCCGAATGCGGCGAGCCCGTCTCGTCGCGCCTGCGCGATTCCGAGAATCCGGAGCTCGGCGCCGAAGCGGTCACGCGTTGCACGAATCGCCAGTGCCCCGCGCAAATCAAAGCCAAAATTCACTATTTTGCGCGCCGATTCGCGATGGACATCGATCACCTCGGCATCGCCCTCGTCGATCAAGTCGTCTCGAAAAAAATCGTGAAAGACGTCGCCGATCTCTACGCGCTCACGTCCGAGCAAATCGCCGAGCTCGATCGCATGGGAAAAAAGAGCGCGGACAACGTCGTGCATTCGATCGACGCTTCGCGCACACGCTCCCTCTCGCGTCTGCTCTGCGGTCTCGGGATTCCGCAAGTCGGGCAGGTCGCAGCGAAGCAGCTCGCGGAAGAAGCGGGCGACCTGAAAACGGTGCTCGCCTGGAACGAAGACGAATTGCGCGACAAGGTCGGATCGATCGCAGGCTTCGGTCCGAAGATGGTCGACAGCGTGGTGGCGTTCTTGGACGATCCCGAAGAGCGACGTGTGATGGAAAAGTTGCTCGAGCTCGGCGTTTCGACGCCCGAGCCGCGGGCGGTGGTCGCCACCGAAGGCCCGCTCGTCGGTTCGTCCTTTTGTGTGACCGGCGTGCTCTCGAAGAAACGCGAGGACGTGCACGCGGAGCTTCGCGCGGCGGGAGCGACGATCTTCGACTCGGTGAAAAAAGGAACGACCTATCTCGTGGCCGGCGAAAAAACCGGCAAATCCAAGCTCGATCAGGCGAAAAAATTCGGGACGAAGGTGATCACCGAAGCCGAGATGCGCGCGCTTCTCGACG
>JAICXU010001024.1 GCA_025934595.1 Polyangiaceae bacterium
GCGTCTAGACCAGCGCGCGCCGCTCTTGTCTTGCGAAGCGGCCCAAATCTGCGAACGTTTTAAGTTCATGCGCTTCTTCGCTTGGGCCCTTGTGGCCGCTCTTCTTTGCGCTCCGTGTGCAGCGCTGGCGTCAGGTTGCAGCGACAACACGAATCCGACTGCCGGCCGCGGTGACGTCGACGGGACGGACGCGGGCGATCAAAATGAAACGTCGATCACGACGGGCCAGGGCGGCGGGCCCGGCTTCTCGAACGACATCAAGCTGATCGTCGAGCCGAGCGACGACGGGCAAGCATTGCTCGACGCGATCAAGGGCGCGAAGTCGTCGGTGCACATGACGATGTACCTCCTCACCGATAGCGACGTCACGAACGCGCTCATCGCACAGAACGCCGCCGGTCACGACGTGAAGGTCGTCCTCAATCAGACGTTCCCTTCGGGCCAAGGCAACTCGAACGCGACCGCGTTCGGAAAGCTGCAAGCCGCGAATCCGAACATGGTCGTCTACGCGTCGAGCGCGTTCACGTACACGCACGAAAAATGCGTGATCATCGACGGCACGACCGCGTGGATCATGACGATGAACACGACCTTCTCGTCGCCCACTGCGAACCGCGAGTACCTCACCGTCGACACGGACCCCGATGACGTCGCCGAGGCAGACGCGATTTTTCAAGCCGATTTCGCGCAAACCTCGATCACGCCCGACGGAAAGTTGCTCGTCGCGCCGACCAACGACAAGGATCGCATTCGTGCGCTCATCGGCACCGCGCGAAGCACGCTCGACCTCGAGGTCGAAGAGCTGTCGGATTCCGACGTCGCGAACGATTTGGCGGCAGCCGGAGATCGCGGCGTGAAAATCCGCGTCGTTCTCGCCGACGACGGCTCGCCGTCGAACGCGCAAACGAACGCGGTGAGCCTTCTGAAGTCGCATGGCGCATCGATCGTCACCACGACGACGCCCTACATCCACGCGAAAGCGATCGTCGTCGACGGCGTCAGCATGTACGTGGGATCGGCGAACCTCACGCAAAACTCCATGAGCTACAATCGGGAGCTCGCGATCGTGACGACCAACTCCGATGCGATCAGCGCCGTCATGAGCGCGATCGACACCGATTTCGGAAACGGCACCGCGGAGTGAGATCAGCGCGCCGGCGCGATCGCATGCGGCGCGGGCGTGGGCGGCGGCGAAGGCGGTGGTGATGGCGTCGGCGTCGGTGCCGGCGTGGGAGATGGCGTCGGTGATGGATAAGGCGTCGGCGTCGGAGGATACGGAGTGGGAGTCGGCGTCGGCCGCGGGGTCGGCGTCGGCGTAGGAGACGGCGAAGGCGTCGGCGTCGGAAGCGGGCTCGGTGACGGTTGCGGGCCCGGCACCGGGATCTGCGCCTGCGTGGTCTCCGGCTCGAGCATCACGCCGACGAACGGCAGAACTGCGACGAGGCCGAATGCAAAGAGCCCCCGTACGTTCGTTCTCGCGCGTCGCATCGCTCGCACCTCGAGCCAGTTGCGTTCAATGTACGTGCCACGAAATCGAGCCTATTTTGGCTGTTTTTTCATCGATCGCGGCGCGCGATCGAGCGCTCGCGCCACAAGCGAGACGACGATGTGCGGGTCTACATCAGCTCTTCGGCGCCGCGTCGGACGGCTTCTCTTCTTCTTTTTCCGTCTTCGGCGCGTCGCTGCTCTTTCGAGCTTCGGTCTTCGGGGCCTCCGGCTTCGGCGCTTCGGCTTTTGGCGCCTCCGTCTTGGGCACGTCGGTCTTCGGAACTTCAGTCTTTGGCGTTTCCGGCTTCGTTGCGTCAGTCTTCGGGGCTTCC
>JAICXU010000221.1 GCA_025934595.1 Polyangiaceae bacterium
CGAGGTCGAGGTCGAGGTCGAGGTCGAGGTCGAGGTCGAGGTCGAGGTCGACAAGAGATTTGGATTTTGATTTGGCCTGTCTAGCTATTTCGACAGATGAGTGTCGCTTTTGTCAGAGATTGGCAAGCTCGTGCCAGCGACATACAACGGACCGACGAAACCGGATCTCGAACGTGAACCGCGCGTGAAGCCTAGGTCGAGGTCGAGCGTCTCGGTCTAGGTCATTGCGGTACCGGCTCCGGCTTCACGCCGTGCGCCGATGCGTTCGCGCAGCCGAGCTCGACGCCCGTGGGACCCTCTTTGGTCTTCACGATCTTGAACTCGACGCGACGATTCGTTTCCCATGCTTGCTCGTTGTGCGCGGGATCTTCCGGACAATATTCGCCGTACCCCTTCGCGCGTAGTGTCTTGCGATCGACGCCGCGTTGCGAGAGCGCCGCCATGACGGAGTTCACGCGATCTTGCGTGAGCTTCAAGTTGTATTGATCGCTCGCGCGCTCGTCGGCGTGACCGGCGACCTCGATGAGCGTGAACTCGGGATGGTGCGTGAGCGTCGTCGCGACCGCGTCCAAGATCTCGTTCGACTCCGGGAGAATTTCCGCCGATCCGGTCTTGAACTGCACCTTCTTCAGGATCTTGATGTCCTTGTCCTCGATGATGACGAGGCCCTTGTCCGGGCAACCATCCTCGTCTTCGAATCCGTTGTAGGTCTCGGGCTCGTTCGGGCACTTGTCCTTCACGTCGGGAATGCCGTCGCGATCGTTGTCGGGATCCGGGCAGCCGTCCTGGTCTTGGAAGCCGTCTTTGTCTTCCGGATCGTTCGGGCAAGCATCCTGTTTGTCGGGGATGCCGTCCATGTCGTTGTCGGGATCCGGGCAGCCGTCCTGATCTTGGAAGCCGTCTTTGTCTTCCGGCTGATCAGGGCACTTGTCGATCTTGTCGGGGATGCCGTCGCCGTCGCGGTCGCCGTTTTCGCCTTCGGGGCAACCGTCTTCGTCTTGATCGCCGTCGCGATCTTCCGGCACGTTCGGGCAGCGATCGTCGACGTCCAAAATGCCGTCGTTGTCGTTGTCGGGATCCGGACAACCGTCCTCGTCCTTGAAGCCGTCACGATCTTCCGGATCGTCGGGGCATTGATCGACGTCGTCTTTGATGCCGTCGCCGTCTCTGTCGCCGATCGAAGGCTCGAACACGAAGCCGATGAAAGCCCTGAAATCTGCCGCTTCGAAGCCGTTCGTGTAACGAGGGCCGGCGCCCGCCATCAAATAGCTATTTCGCTCGACGAAGAGCTTGATGCCTCCGACGACCTCGTTCGACGGCTTTACCGCCGCATCGGCGTCGCTGAGCAAATACGACGCGTACGTCTCCGCGACGAGGTCGAGAGGCTCGAGCACGCGAAGAGACGCGCCGCCGCCATACGTGAAGAGCGAGCCGTCTTTGTAGACGCCGTTCTCGAGCGGGAGGATCGTTCCGCTACCGCCGTGCACGCGAATGCCGGCGTTGGCGGCGAGACGCAGCGCGCCGGTCGCACCGAATCTTTTTTCGATGACCGCCTGCGGCCACGCCCACACCGTGGGATCCGCGCCCGCGTTGTGCGGCGCATTCGAAAGCGGCACGCCGACTTGTCCGACGATCGCGAGACCGAGCCCGTGCTCGACGCGCGTGATGCGCCACTTGGCATGCAGCGCGATGTTGCCGAGCGTCTGCGAATCGAGCTGATTCGTCGTCCAACCGGGGATCGCCGACGTGCGCGCGTCGCCCGCCATCAGGTTGAACGGAATGTCGACGCCGAGAACGAGCTGGTTCAGAAGGCCGTAGTTGAATTGAAACGTGCCCTGGAACGAGTTGTTGATGAGATGCGGCGTGTCTTGTCCGACCTGCGGCTCGCGGAGCAGCGTGCGTCCGTAATCGATGATGAGACCGAAGCTGATGTCGTTCGCGCCGAGAATGTCGGAGCCGTTCGTCGTGAAGAGGCCCTTCGAGTCGATGGCAGGACGAAAGAGATGCGTGTCCATGCCGCTGCCGTTGGCGTCGGGGATCGCGTTGTCGGCTTTTGCCACCCGCGAAAATCCGAGCACGCCGACCGACGAGAGGAGGGCGCATAACGCGATACGAACGTGCTTCGATTCGGAAATCTTCTTCATGGATAAGACCCTGGCAGGGTGAGGAGTACCATATTGGCGCACACTCTCGTGCGACTCGGCAAGAAAGGCGAAAGGCGCTAGGCTCCTCTCCGCGCGGAACGTTTGCGCGCTAGCGCCTAAATCAGGCTCGCATGGGTCCTCGCACTTACGTAATGCCGTCGCGCTTGGGCCTCGTTTGGGGCTTTTTTTCGGCCTTTTTCGCGATCGCGAGCTTCTCCAGCTCAGCGCATGCGGATCTCGATGGCCTCTGGAAAGAGAGCCCTCTTCGCGAGCAGTACACCGTCCAGCAGTGGCTGCCGGGTTGCGGCCCGGCCCCCGTTTCGATGACGACCGGCGGCGGCGAAACGATCACGGTGCGGACCGAAGGCGACGAGCTCTCGTTCATCGGCGGCGGTCGCGTGTTCCAAACCAACCAATGCTACGACCCGATGCCCACGCTCGCGCGTGATGCCCACTCGCGCGATCCTTCCGGCAAGTCGTGGCAGACGCGATGCACGACGCCGCCTTCGGATCCGCGGCACGCGCTCATGCAGACGCGCGTCACGGTGACGAGCGATTCGCACATCGAAATGGCGGAGACGGGTCGCTACGAGATCACGTTGAAGGACGGGCACTGCGTCGCCGACGTGAGCCGCACGCGGACCTTCGACGTCGTCTCCGCCGCACCCGCGGTGACGACGACCGCGCCGCCGGTCGCGACGCACGTGCAGGAGCCCGCGAGCGCATCGTGCGCGAAGCCCGGAGAGCCCGCGCGCCTCGAGGTGCGACCGTCGAAAAAAATCATGCGCACCGGCGAGTCGTTTTCGTTTCAAGCGATCGTCCGCGACGCGAACGGATGCGCGACGGGAACGGCAACGACGTGGTCGGTGGTCGCGGCGCCCGACGGCAAAGCGCGCGTCACCGTCGACGACAAAGGAAGTGTCACCGCGATCGCGGACGCGCCGGAAGGCGAAGCCCAAATCGAGGTGAGCGCTGCCGGCAAGACCACGAAGGTCATCGTCGACGTGAGCTCCGCGGCCGACTACGACGCCCTCCTCGCGCAATCCGGATTGAACGCGTCGGGCGCCAGCGACGAAGCTTCGGTCGTCACGATCGCGGGCGGCTCGCTCGGTGGACAAGACGCGAAGGCCATCGGTGAGGCGCAGCATCGAAAAAATATTTTTCTCGCGATCATCGCGTCTCTCGGCGCGCTTCTCTTCCTCGTCGCGTTCGTCGGCTGGCGACGATCACGCAAAGCCGCAGCGCTCGAGCGTGAGGCGGAAGCTCGACACGAAGCACGCATGCGCGAAGCCGAGGAACGCCAGCGCGAAAAAGTGGCCGAGCACGCCGCCGCGCAACGCGCGCACGAAGAGAGCATCGAGCGCGCCACGCAAGCCGCGAAGGAAATGGAAGAGGAGGCGAAAACGCAGTCGGTCGCGTGCCCCGCCTGTCATCGCGAGTACGCCGCCGGACAGACGTATTGCCCGAGCGACGGCTCGAAGCTCGTCGCGGTCTCCGGCAACGAAGCGGTGCTCGGCGGCCCCACCGGCGGAATTTGCCCGGCTTGCAAGCGCGGCTTCGATGCGAACGTCAAGGTGTGCCCGGACGACGGCGAGGAGCTCGTCCCTTACGCGATGCGCGCCGCATCCACGTCGATTTCGCCTCCGCGCGGCAAGATTTGCCCGACCTGTGGCGACCGCTTCGACGGATCGGCTTCTTTTTGTGGAAAAGACGGCACGGCGCTCGTCTTACTGAACTGACGGGTCTGTCTTCCCGCATCGCCTGATGTCAGGAAAGATGTCGGGAAAAATGTCGGCAAAACCCGGCCAAATCCAACTCCACAAATCGTCCTCGTGTCGAACACGTAAGAACCCAAGAAGGAATACGGCCTAGGTTTTTGGTACCTTCCTTGATCAGGCTTGTTTTTGGCCGCTATACTTTCGTGTCTGTAAGAAATCGGAGAACGACGTAGCTGCCCATTCAGGACGCGCCCAAGCCGTGGGCGTCATCGAATCGGTTCGCTGCGCCCGGAGGCCAAGTTGAAGATCGCGTGCCAGTCCTGTCAGGCCAAGTACACCATCGCCGACGAAAAAGTCGTTGGTAAGATCGTCAAGATCCGCTGCAAGAAATGCGGCGCGACGATCGTCATCAACGGAAACGATCCTGAAGCGACGAACCCACTCCCCGCCGGCGAAGGCGGCAGCGAATGGACCGTCAACGTCGCCGAGGGCGATCAACGCACGATGACGAGCGACGACATCGTCGAGGCCTATCAGCAAGGCGTCATCACCGACGACACGTATTGCTGGAAAGACGGCATGGGCGACTGGTTGCCCCTCCGCGAGATCGACGAGCTCTATCAGGCGGCGAGCGCCGGCGGCGGCGGTGCGACGGCCGTGCAAGGCGGATCGGGCGGAGCGGACTTCGCGCCTCTCAGCGTGCGTGGCTTCGATGATCAAGCCACGATGCCGCTGCAGCGCGAAAACATGGGTGGCATGTTTGGGGGTGGCGGCGGCAACGGCCACGCCGAAGCGAATGGGAACGGCGCGTCGCTCTTCGGAGGCGGCGCGGCAGCAGCTCCGCAAGCTCCGGCATCGCAGCCTCCTCCGGCGGCCGCGCGCCGCGCGGGTGGACGCGCAGGCGGCGCCGACCTTTTCGGAAGCGCCGCGGCGGCCGGTGGCGAAGAAGACGTGATGACGAGCGCGCCTCACGGCGCACAAGCCGCGGTGGCCGAGGAGCCCGGCAAGCTCACCGGACAGCGCAACGAAAACAGCGTTCTCTTCTCGCTCTCCGCGCTCACGTCGAACTCACCGAAGGTCGAAAAAGAAAAGCCGACGGCGGACGGCTCCGGCCTCATCGACATTCGCGCGCTCTCCTCCACGATGACGGCCGTCGCCGGCGCAAAAAAGAAAGAGCACGTCGACGACATCATGAACCTCGGCGGCGGCGGCGCATTCAGCGCTCCGCTCGCGGCGCCGATCCTTGCTCCTCCGATCGCATCGGCGGATCTCACCGATGGCGGCACGCCGGTCAAAGACAAACAAAAGACGATGCTCATCGCGATCGTCGGCGGCCTCTTCGTGCTCCTTCTCGTCGTCATCGTGTTCCTCGTCGTGAAGCTTTCGAGCGGACCGAAGATCGACGACGCGGCCGCGAGCGCGGGCTCGGGCTCGGCAGCGCCGATGGGGTCCGTCGCAGCCGCGCCCACGGAGACGGCGCCCGCACCAGGAAACACGGGAAATTCCGGCTCGAGCGGCGCCCTCCCCCCCGGGACCGGCGCGGTCGCGCAGAACAACACGCCTCACACGACGGAGCATGCAAGTGGCGGCGGCGGACACACGTCGCATTCCAGCGGCGGCGGCGGCGGCGAAACGACGCCTCCTCCCAGCACCGGCGGCGGCGGTGGTGGCACGCCCGACCTCTTGAGCGCGATGAACGCGGCGACGCCCGGCCAACCGCACTCGTCCGGCGGCGGTGGCGGCGGTGGCGGTGCAACCGCTCCGTTCGATCGCGGCGCAGCGGCAGGCTCGCTCGGCACGATCGCGAGCTCGCTCGGCAGCTGCAAGAAGGGCGACGGCCCCACGGGCTCCGGCCACGTGAAGGTCACGTTCTCGCCGAGCGGCAACGTCAAAGCCGTCGACGTCGATCAGCCGCCCTTCGCGGGCACGAGCGTCGGCGGTTGCGTCGCGGGCAAGTTCCGAAGCGCGCACGTCCCGGCGTTCTCCGGCAGCGAGATCACCGTCGGCAAGAGCTTCCAGATCAACTAGTCAGGACGCGCGCAAGCCTGCGCGCTATTGACTAACGAAAGCGAGGCGAGCGACAGATGCTGTTCACCGCGCTCGCGATCGCGTGCGGCTTCTTGCTCGGCGTGCGGGTGGGCTACGCGCTCGCTCGCCGAAATATACCGCTCCCACCTCCACGCTGATATTTTCGAGGCGTGCGCGTTTCCATTTTCGCGATCGCGGCGGCCGCTGTTTTTGC
>JAICXU010000894.1 GCA_025934595.1 Polyangiaceae bacterium
CGTCCGTGCCGCACGCGAAGGTGCCGAACGCGATTACGAACAACACGCTGGGGAAAAGGAGTCGCGTCCGCATCGAGAGCTTGCCCGTACTCTAATGCAGGCCGCGGCGAAGCGATATCGAATCGAGCGCAGCAGGATATCGATGCGTTCCGCTCAAGGTGCCGAGCGCGCACGAAAGAGGGTGACGTGCGATTGACGCAGCTAGCTCGGCGAAATGCGGCATGCGTCGGGGGCGCGCTATATATTCGGCACATGATCGCCGGCGAGAGCTCGGTTCGCGCGGGGAGCGGCGCGTGACGGCGTTCTCGCATCGGTCTCTCACGCCGCAGGATTTCGAACGCGCGTTCTCGCTGACGCGAGAAAATTTTGCGTTCGAGCCTGCCGATCGAGCTCGCGTGATCGACCTGTGGACCGAGCTTTTCCGCGCCGAGTGTTGTCGCTCCGTCGCCGTCGACGATTCTCGTCGTCCTCCCGAGACGCGCCTCGTGGGCTTCGGCCTGAGCGTCTTCGCAACGGACGACTTCACGCAGCGCGTCCTCGCGGGCCGCCCGTTTCTCTCGCGCGCGTTCCTCGAACGATGGCAAGCGGGCGCTCGCCCGTTCCTCACGACGAAGGAGATCGCGGAGGCGAACGCGGGTGACGGATTGAACCTCGTCGTCCTGCACTACGGCTGGTGCAAAGACGTGGCGCCCGAAGACATGACTCCCATTCAAATGGTGCAGACCGAGCGCTTCATCTACGAGCACGCGGGATACGCCACGAAAGAGTACATCCACGAGGTCTTCGGCGCGGCCCTTCGCGATTTCCTCTTGGCCAGTGGCATGCGACTCACACGCGACTATCGCGAGGACGCGTGGCACGAAGCGCTCGCGAAGGTCTCCGAAGACGACTGGCCCTATCTCTTCGCGTTCGGCGAAGAGGCGAGTCGTGCGGGCTCGCTCACGTCTCTCTTTCGCAGCAAAGGAGCACGCCCTCGATTCGGCTTTTCGCCGGGCGAGCAGCGGCTGCTTCTCCTCGCGCTCGAAGGTCGAAGCGACGACGAGCTCGCGGACGCGCTCGATCTCTCGTCATGGACCGTGAAGAAGCGCTGGCAAAGCGTGTACGCGAAGGTCGACGCGATCGATCCTCGCATCGTCGCGCCGCATCGAGAAAACGAGGACGACACGAAGGTTCGCCAGCGGCGGCGTTACTTGCTCGCGCACCTTCGTGAGCATCTCGAGGAGCTGCGGCCGTACCGCAGTCGCTGACCCTCTCTATTTCTGGAGCGCCGAGTAAAGCGGCAAGGCCTTCGGCGTCGGGTAGAGCGCGGGACTCAGCGCATAGACGACGCTCGAGCTCGTGATGATCACCGACGGAGTCACGCTGGCGGCGGACGTCGTGAGCTGCGCGGCGGAGAGCTTCGCGAACTTGCCCGCCGTGTAGGCGAACCAGAGGCCGCCGCTCTCGTCGAGCGAGATGCCGCCCGACACGGTCAAGACGTCGGAGACGACTTGCACGGCGGGAGTCACCGTCTTGTCGCCGGTGCCGGACAAATCTGCGGTCGACAGCTTGGCGAACGTTCCGTTGTAGTCGACCCAGAGGTTTCCGCTGCCATCGAAGGCGATCCCGTACGGCGCGGTGAGCTCCGCGGCGCCCGGCGTCATCGCGTCGATGGAGACGTCGGGCGCAGCGGTGATGGAGCCCGTGTCGTGCGCATGACTGAGACTGACGACGCGATTGTTCGCGCAGCCGGCCCACAAGAGGCCGTTCTTGTCGAAGGCGATCGCGCTCGGCACATCGGGCACCGCGATCGTGGCGTTCGGCGTGAGCGAAGCGGTCGCGCCGAGCGATGCGTGATCGAAGCGAACGATCGTCTTCGAAAACGCGATGCCGACATAGAGGTTGCCCTTCGCGTCGAACGTCAGTGCGGCAGGTCCCGGGACGCCGCCGGTGAAGGCGTCAGCGGTGATTTCGATGTCCGCCGTCTTCGTGCCGCTAGTCGCGAGGGAGTCCGCGGTGAATCGCTTGATCGATTTGCTGACGCCGTCGATCGCCCAGAGATTTCCTTCGGTATCGAACTCGCCGGCGACGCCGTTGTCGGTGGAGGCAGCGACGTCGGCGGTGGGAGCGCCCGTGGCGGCGAGGTTCGCCGACGCGTAGCCGAGCGTCGCATTGGTGCCGTCCTGATTTCCCCACCA
>JAICXU010000252.1 GCA_025934595.1 Polyangiaceae bacterium
CGAGCTGCGCCTGTTCCGCGAGGAGCGTTGCGAGCTCCGCGCTTTGCTCGCCCGCGGACAAGAGCTCGACGAGCGCAGCGACCGTACGCGCGTCGCGCGGCTCCTCGCGCAAGTTCGCTCGCAACGTCTCGATGGCAGCTTCCGATCGACCCAAATCCGATTGCAAATGCGCGGCTTCGAGGCGCAACAGGATTCGTGCAGCGGGGTCGCTCGCGATCGCAATCTGCTTCTCGCGCAGCGCGAGCAGCTCCTCGCGACGTCCGAGCGAAGCGTAGAGCGAGACCAGCTCACGCGCCGCGCTCGTGTCGGACGAATCGGAGTCGAAAAGGCTTCGAAATAGCTCGATTGCGCGCTCGAGATCGCCGAGACGATCGACCGAAACGCGCGCCGCTCGATGCAGCATCGCGCGCGTCGTGTCGAGCTCGAACGGCAAGCGTGCGGCCTCCACGAGGAGATCGACGATGCGCTCGGCGTCGCCTTCCTCGTTGTAGATGCGAACGAGCTCGTCGACGGCCCAACGTGCATAGCTGTCGGGGCCGCTCGCACCGCCGGAAGTCACTCCGTTCGGCTCGCTCGTTCCGATCCAGCGATCGGTAGCGAGCTTCAACAATTTTTCGAGGATCGATTTCGCGAGCGCGCGATCCGCGATCGCGCTCGTTGCGATCTCCGCTGCCTCGCGTAGCAAATCGAGGTCTCCGCCGGTCGCTTGCGAAAGTCGCAGCAAGCTGTCGACGAGGGGACGGCCTTTCGCGCGACGTTGCAGTTGGGCGAGCGCGCCGAGCAGACCCGCATTGGCGGGATCATGGGCAAGCGCCCTCGTGAACGCGGCCTCGGCGCTGTCGGGATCGCCGCGTCGATCGCGATGCCACTCCGCGACTTTCGCTTCGAGATCGCGTCCGATGTGCGGCAGAAGATCGTTGCGCTCGGCGATCGCGGCTGCGAACGCGCCGGTGATCCCGTCCCACGCGGCTGGCGCCGAAGCGACCGCTTCGAGCTCCGCGAACAAATCTTCGACGAGCTCGCCCGTCGCCATCGCATGTTGCACGATGACCTTCGCGGCCGCGTCCCATCGCATCGCCGGCCCTGCCACGCGAACCGCGGCGAGCGTCGCTTCGATGTCGTGCGGCGAATCGGACGCCGCTCGCATGTACGAGCTCAGCGCGCCTCGAGGATCGTCGAGGCGTCGCTCGAGCGCCGAGCCCAAGTGCAGTCGCAAACGCGTGAGGAGCTCGGCTTGTCGTTTCGGAATGGGCGCGTTCGGATCGGCGCCGTGAAACGCCGCTTCGAGCCGATCGATCGTCGCGCGATGAACATCCGCGAACGCGCGCCAGCCATCGACCGCCTCCGCCAATCGGAAAAGCGAGCTCTCGACCTCCGCGTCGTGAGGGGCGACCGAAAATGCGCGGCACACGTACGAAAAGCTCGAAGGCAGATCCTCCGCGCGCACTTCTGCGATCGCCGCCGCCTCTTTCAAGATCGCGACTTGTTGCTCGGCATCGCTCGTCGCAAGCAAGCGATGCTCGGTGAGCTCGATGACCGGTTGCCACGCGTCGGTCGCCTTGTACGTCGCGAGCAGCACGCGAACCGCCTCGGCGCGATGCTCGTCGCGATCGAGGAGGGCTTGCGCACCGCTCAGCGCGCCCGGCTCGTTCGGATCGGCAGTGAGAGCCGCCTCGTAATTCGCGAGCGCAGACGATGGGTCCCCGAGACGCTCGCGTTGCACGTCGCCGAGCTGTCTCAAGAGAGTCGCGCGCGAGTCGTTGCCGTGCGCGCGCTTGGCGGCTTCTTCCAGGAGCGTCGCGAGCTCCGGCCAGCGCTCGCTCGCGCGGAGCATTCCCGCGAGGGCGAGCGTGCTTTGATCGTCGGGCCCGAAGTCGGCTTCGATCGCACGCCACGCGCCGATGGCTTCCGGTCCGTCGTGCAGCTCGTCGCTGTAAATGTGTGCAATGCGCACGCGATCGGCGCGACGTTTTTCGGGCAGCTGCGTGGCGTCGGCCCTGCGCGTGAGCGCGGCCACGAGAGGACGCCATCGCTTGCTCTGCTCGAGGAGCGCGACGAGACCGTTGAGCGCTTCGGCGTCCGCCGCATCGATCGCGAGACAGGCTTCCCATGCCGCGATGGCGCGCTCTTGCTCGCCGATCTCCGCCGCGAGCTTCGCGGCTTCGCCGAGCGCGCGACGTCGAGGCGCCACGTCGTGCTCGAGCTCGCTGATCCGCTCGAGGACGTTCAGGCGCTCGCGCTGTCGTCCCGCTGTTTCGAGGAGAGGATCGAGTCGCCGTGATGCCGCAAGCGATGCGTCGGCGCTCACGTCCGGCGTTCCCAATACCCGCAAATAAAGCTCGATCGCGCGTGTCGGATCCGAGAGGCGCTCTTCGTGCACGAGCGCGGCTTGCATCAGCAAGTCGACACGCACGCCGTCGTCGGTGCAGTCCTCCGCCGCGTTCGTGAGGACCTCGGCGACGCGATCGAAGCGGCCGACCTTCGCGCCGATCCGCGCGAGCGCTTCGCGATGCTCGACCTCGTCCGGATCCAGCGTGACGAGGGCCACGTAATGCTCGAGCGCCGATGCATCGAGGCCGAGCTTCACGTAGAGCTCCGCGATCTGACGATGCCGGCGAATGCGCTCTTTGACGCTCTTCACCGCCTCGAGCTCGACCTCGAGCACCTTCGCGAGATCGGCGTCGCGCTCGGTCTGCAAATAATGCTCTTTCAAGAGCGCAGCGGCGCGCTGGCGCACCGGAATTTTCTTCGCGCGATTGCGCGGCGGGATCACCGAATCGCGTGGCGGCTTGTCGCCAGGCGCGGCTTCGCTCATCGGCGGCGGCAGCATCGACTCGCGCGGCGCTTGTCCGCGCGGCGCGATCTCGAGGATGCGCTCCAAAATTCCGACGACCTGGACGCGCATCGGCGCCGACGGCTCGCCGAGCGCGGCGATCGCCGGAGACTCGCGTGGATCGGGCGCGATCACTTCTTCGACGACGGCGAGCGCCGCTTGCGGATCGCCCAAATGCTCCAGCGACATTTGCGCGATGCGAATGCGCGTCTCCCGCGCCTCTTTCGCGCCGAGCGTCGAGAGCTGCGACGAAAGGAGCGAGATGAGCTCGCGGTAGCGACCATGTCGCTCGTAGAGGCGCTCGAGCGACGCCATGATCCGCGCATTTTTCGGCTTCAGCGCGAGCAGCTGCTCGAGGTACCCAATCGCACGCTCGGAGTGATTCGCGAAATCCTTCGCGACCTGTGCGGCGTCTTCGAGCAGCTCGATCTTGCGCGCCTGTGACGCGGTGCCGATCGCGCGATCGTAAAGGTTGAACATGTCGTCCCACTGCTCGCGTGCGTCGAACAGCAGCTTCAGTCGATCGAAGGCCCAATCCGCCGCCGGATCGATCGCGAGCACGCGCTCGAGGACGCCGACGACACGTTGGGTGTCGTCGAACCATTCTTCGTGGAACGCGACCGCCCGCTGCCCGAGCTCCTGCGCGTCTTCCGGCGTCAGCGTCTTGCCGATCACCATGAAATAGGAATCCGCGACTCCACCTGGCGTCTTCAGCTCGCGCGCGAGCTCCTCGGCCGTGTCCCACAGCTTGAGGCTCGCCGGATGCTCCTCGACGGCGCGAAGCGTGGTGAGAAGCGCAGCATCCGCTTTTCCTTGCTCGCGTTGGAGCGAGATGAGCTCCTCGAACCAAGCGAGGCGCTTTTCGGGATCCGCGGCAGATGCGTTCTCTTCGGAGATCAGATTGTTCAAAATATTGATTCGCGCGTCAGCGTCTTTCACGCGGCCTCGTGCTTTCTCGAGCGCTGCTGTCGCACGCGCCGCTTGTTCCGGCGTATGGAGGAGCCGTGCCATCAGGATGATCGCATCTGCATCGTCGGGCGCTTCGTCGAGAAGGCCCGATAGGGATTGAAAAGCGTCGTCGAGCTGAGAGCCTCGCTCGATGAGAATCGTGGAAATGTCGAGATCGAGCGTTCGGCGTTGCGCGCCATCGGCGCGATCGCGCTGGGCGACGAGCGCAGCTACTGCGCCGCCGACGTCACCCGCAGCGAGCGTGAGACGCGCGACGGCAGCCGTGGCTTCCGTATTTTCGGCGTCGATCTCGAGCACGCGCCGGTTCGTCGCGAGCGCGCGCTCTGGATCGTTCAAGATCGATTCTTCCGCCCGCGCACATGCCAAGAGCGCTGCGATTTTCTCGTCGTCGGTCTTGGCTTGCGAAGCGCGCCATGCGAGGAGCCAGCGGCGGTCTTCTTTTCGCGCGTCGGTGGGCTCGGCCAAATCCAAAAGCTTCTGGAAGGCCGCAGATGCCTCTTGTCGGTCGGCGGGCCCCACGTGGGGATCTTGAAGAAGCCCGCGATAGATGGCCGCCGCGTTCTCGTGGCGGCCTGATTCCTTGCAGAATACACGCGCTTTGGCGAGCAAGAGATCGCCCGAAAGAGGCGCTTCCGGCTCGAGCGCCGCGAGCTCGCGATCGACCGCGCGCGCGAATGCCGTCGTCGCGCCGGCGAGGCTCGCCCACTTTTCGAATGTCGCGAGCGTGTCGCGCGCTTGCGGGTCGAGGCCGAACGCGCGCGCGGCTGCCTCCGTGGCGCCCGAGGGATCGCCGAGCTTCTCGGCCAGGACGTTCGAGAGACGAAGCAAGATCGAGACGCGGGCGGGGTCCGTCGTGGCTGCCTCGACGAGCACGGCGTAGAGATCCGGCAGCGCCGTCCATTTCTCTTGCGTCTCGTAGATCGCGGCGAGATTTTCGATCGTCTCGGGATCGAACGCCGAGATCTTGCGAACGCGATCATAGAGCTTCGCCGCCGTGTCGAGCTCGTTCGACTCGAGCGCGATCTTCGCGGCGCGCTTCCACGTTTCGATCGCGGCGGCCGAATTCCCTTGCCGGTCTTTGTAGACGGCGCCGAGCTTGTCGAGAGCAGCGACGGCGTCCGCCGGATCGCCCGCGAGCGAGGCGCGTCGATCGAGCGATGCCGCGAGCAGGCTCTGATCCCCTATTTTTTCCGCCACTCCATCGATCGCGTCGAGATCTGCGGCTTCGACGAGCGGGTCGCTCAAGATGGCGCCGGAATGCATCGCCGCCTCGCTCGGCTGACCGCTCTCGGCCGCGACCTCCGCAATGCGTATGCGAATCCCGAGCGCGTCGCGGCCGGTCGCATCGTGCAGCGCCTCTTCGAGAAGAGCGACCAAGTTCGGCCATGCTTCCACCTCCGCGAAGAGCTCGGAGAGCGCCGCGAAGGCATCTCGATCGCTTTTGTCTTCGTTCAGCGCGGCGCGATACGCCTGGATCGCCGTCGAACGGTCGTTCATCTCGTGCCATGAGAGCGCGGCGATCGCGTGAAGCAGCCGGCGGCGTTGCTCGCGATCCGATTCGCGCGCCAGCGCTTGCGAATAGAGCTGAATGCGTTCCTCGGGGCTTCCTTGATCACGAAGCAGCGCGTCGACGCGCCCGAGCAAGTCGTTCGACGAAGGATCGAACGCGAGCGCGCGACGATAAACCTCGAGCGCGCCTTGTACGTCGCCCGCCGCCGCGAGCGCGTCGCCGGTGTGACGCGCGAGCAAAAAAAGAGCCTGGCTGTCGACTTGCCGATCGCCGAGAGCCTTCTCGAAAATTCCGGCGCTCCGATGCACCTCACCGTCGCGCGACAGAACCTGCACGCGCTCGATCCACGATTCCAGCGGCTCCATCGATGCCGTCGCTTCAGCGAGACCACGACC
>JAICXU010000735.1 GCA_025934595.1 Polyangiaceae bacterium
CAAAAGCTCGCGATGGTGTTGCCGGACCTCGGCCTCGAATCGCTCGATGGCTCGCGTGTGCTCGAGATCCGCGCGAAAGGCATCGGCAAATTCATCGCCGGAAAACGTCTGGGCGAGGAGCTGGCGGCGGGAACGCCGATCGTCGCGATCGGGGACGACGTCACCGACGAGGATCTCTTCTCCGCTTTGCCGGAGGGCGCCGTCAGCATCCACGTCGGCGGCGGTCCGAGCATCGCGAAGTATCGGCTCGAGGATCCGAACGCCGTGCGTGCCCTTCTCCGACAGCTCGCGGGCGTGTGACGCCGGTCGCGTAATTCAGGATTTCGCGCGCGCGAGGCGATCGCGCACGGCGAGCCACGCTTCGGTGTCGGGCGGCGCTTCCACGACGACCACGTCGCAGCCAGCGTCGTCCAGATCGTGCAGCGTCGCGAAGAGCGCGGCGGCGAATCCGGTCGCATCGGCCGGCAACGCGCGCACTTCGCGAGCGCCGATTTCGGCTTTTTTTCCCACGAAAATCGCGCCGGCGTGGCTCGCGTCGCGGATCGCCAACGACATGTCGTGACGCGAGGAGACCACGAGACGCGCACGTGGCGCATAGTGTTTCGCGTCGAGCCCGGGCGACATGCGCGTCGCGTGCGATTCCGCATTTCGAGCTTCGAAGACGACATCGCCGAACGCTCGAAGATCTTCGAGCGTGATCGATCCCGGCCTCAGCACGACGATGCGCGTCTCCTCTTCGATCGCGACCACCGTCGATTCGATGCCGCGGTCGGTGCAGCCGCCGTCGAGCACGAGGTCGACGCGGGCACCGAGCGATTTGACGACGTGCGCGGCGCGCGTGGG
The DNA here is from genome assembly GCA_025934595.1 of Polyangiaceae bacterium. Lineage (GTDB taxonomy): Bacteria > Myxococcota_A > Polyangia > Polyangiales > Polyangiaceae > JAICXU01. The sequence continues at coordinate 844 of JAICXU010000735.1, forward strand.
CGAGACTTCTTGGAATCGATTCGCGCTCGGTGCTGCGATCGGCTCGCCGAACGCCGTGAGGAGAGCGCGCGCCACCGGATGCGACGGCGCTCGGATGCCGACGGTGTCACCGCCACCCGTCAGCTCGGACGGCACGTGACTTTTTTTCGGCGCCACGATCGTGAGCGGCCCCGGCCAGAACGCGCGCGCGAGCTTCGAGGCGAGCGCGCTCCACTCCGCCGCCAAGAGCAACGCCTGCGATTCGCCTTCCACGTGCGCGATGACGGGATGCGCGGCCGGGCGTCCTTTCGCCTCGAAAATGCGGCGAATCGCTGCGCCGTCGAGCGCTCGCGCACCGAGCCCGTACACGGTTTCGGTCGGAAACGCGACGAGGCCGCCCGCACGGAGAAGGCTCGCCGCCTCCTCGATCGCGCGCGTGTCTGGATGCGCGCCATCCACGACGATCACGCGCGGCCCTTTCGCGGACGACGTTTGCACGGCCCACTCTTAACACAATCGAGAGTAAGATCCCGGCGCACGAATGGCTCGCGCCCACGCAGGTTCCGCTGTTTTCCTTTTGGCGATCACGCTCATTGCCTGCGGCGGATCGAAACCCGCGCTGAAGGCCCCGCCCGCTCCCGCGTCATCGGCAAGCGCAGCGCCCGCGCTTACGGGCAAGCCCGCCACCGGATTTCTCACGTCCAGCGTTCCGATGGCGCAGATGCCACCTGCGTTCGATTTCAGCTCGAAAAAGGCCGAAATTCGCATGTATTCTGCAACTGATGCCGCGACGACTTGTACGAATGGCGTGCAAGCCACCGGCGCGCCCGCGAGCGACGTCGCTGCGATCGTCAAAGCATGCGCGTCGGCGACGAAACAAAAATCTGCGGGAGGTGCATGGAGCGGAAATCAAAAGCCCGACGCGCCCGCGCAACGCTTTCCGTTCGCGGCCGCCGCGGGCCGTTGCTATCGCGTGTACGGATCGGCAGCCGCCGGCATCTCGGACATGTCGATCCTCGTCGTCGACTCCGCCGGTGCGACCGCGGCGCAAGGACACGCGGACGGCGGACGCGTGATCGCGCCCGCAGGCGGATCGGTTTGTTTTCGAGAAGCCGATCAAGCCGCGGTCGTCGTCAGCGTCGGTCGCGGCATGGGCGCGTTCGCCGTGCAGCTGACGAGCGATTGAGCAGCGTTCGCGAAAATCATCGGTAGTTTTCGGCGCGCGTCCAAGAGCGCGAAATCCCATTATTTGCGTATTCTTTTTTAATATTTTCAATCCGTATATTGATTTTATCAATGTTTAGATCAATTATGGAGTCGTGACTCACCCTGCGCCGCGCCAGTGTCCCGTCTGCTCTGGGGAGCTGCACGTCGCGCGGCTCGCGTGCGACGCGTGTCACAGCGGGCTCGAAGGAAAGTTTTCGCTCGGACGATTCTCGAAGCTGTCGCGTGAGCAGGTCGCGTTCGTCGAAGCGTTCCTCGCGTGTCGCGGAAAAATAAAGGACGTCGAGCAGCTGCTCGGCATCTCCTATCCGACGGTCGTCGCGCGCCTCGACGAGGTCGTGAGCGCGATGGGCTTCGAGACGCAGGAGAGCGCGAGCTCGCCCGCACACGCTGCGGCGCGAAAAGAAATTTTGGAGAAGGTCGCGACCGGAAAGCTCAAGGCCGCCGAGGCGGCCGCGCAAATCCGTGCGCTTCGCAAATCTGGAGGACGATGATGGGCCACGAACGCCACGAAAGCTTCGCGAACGAAAATCGCTGGGATCTTCCGTTCTCGGACAGCCCGGAGATTCACCTCTTTGCCGACTACTTCAGCATCGTCGTCGAGCCGATCTCCGAAGGCGAGACGCCGCATCTCGAGATGAAGGCGTCCGGCAAACCGCCGCGCGTCGTCGTC
>JAICXU010000762.1 GCA_025934595.1 Polyangiaceae bacterium
GCGAGACCGGCGTCGGCAAGGAGCTCGTCGCCGCCGCCGTGCACTACCGCTCGCGCCGCCGCGACAAGCTCTTCGTCTCGCAGAACTGCGCGGCGATGCCGGAGAACCTCCTCGAGAGCGAGCTCTTCGGACACAAGAAGGGCGCGTTCACGGGCGCGCACGAGGAGAAAAAAGGTCTCTTCGAGATCGCGGACGGCGGCACCCTCTTTCTCGACGAAGTCACCGAGATGCCGATCTCGCTCCAGTCGAAGCTTTTGCGCGTGCTGCAAGAAGGCGAGATTCGTCCCATCGGATCGACGGCCGAGAAAAAAGTGAACGTGCGCATCGTCGCCGCGACGAATCGCAATCTCGAAAAAGAAGTCGCCGAAGGTCGCTTCCGCGAAGACCTTTATTATCGACTCAAAGTTTTTCCGATCCGCGTGCCGCCGCTGCGTGAGCGTCGCGAGGACATCCCGCTCATCGCGACGCATTTTTTGCAGCGCTTCTCGACCGAAGTCGGCAAGCCCGCGGCGGGCTTCGCGCAGCAAGCGATGGAGCTACTCAAGAGCTACGACTGGCCGGGCAACGTGCGCGAGCTGCAGAACGAAGTGCAGCGTCTCGTCATCCAAGTCGACAACGGCGCGTACGTCACGCCCGAGCTTCTCTCGCCGCGGGTGCGCCAAATCGAGGGCGTCCTCGATCGTGTGAGGCCGACGAAGGGCACGCTGAAAGAGATGATGGATCAGCTCGAGCGCTGGCTTTTGATCGAGGCCCTCCGCGAGCACCAAAACAACAAAACGGCCGCGGCGAAAGCTCTCGGAATCACACGAGAGGGGCTGCACAAGAAGCTCCGCGCGTTCGGTTTGTGACGGAACGTCAGAGCGTCTCGTCAGTTGCCAGGATTTTTTGAGAGGCGACCGCGTTTCGCTCGTACGGCGCGTCGGGCGCCACGTCGAGAAGGGGCAGCACCGCGAATGCCCGTTCGTGAAGCCGCGCATGCGGAACCGTGAGATCGGGCAACGCCACTCGCTCGCCGTCGGTCCACAAAATATCGAGATCGATCGTGCGCGCCTGCCATCGCTCGCGACGCACGCGTCCCATTTCTTTTTCGATGCGCAAAAGCTCGGGAAGCAAATCGGCGATTGGCGCGCTCCACTCGACGAGCACGGCTGCGTTCAGATAGTCGGGTTGCTCGGGGCCGATGGGCGCGGTCTCGTACACGCGAGAAATTTTTTTCACGTGCGCGACGTCACGAAGCTTCGCGACGGCGGTGCGAAGCGTGGCCGCACGATCGCCGAGATTGGATCCGAGCCCGATGACCACGCGCACGCGGGGAGCGTAGCGCCGACCGGGATGAAGTGGGCGCCTACGGCGAATTCCCCTCGAATTGCAGCGGATCGGTGAGCTGGCCTTGGTAGCCGCCGTTCACTTCACCGTTCTGCACGAAGAAGAAGAAGGACGGATCCTGCACGCCGCCGACGTTCGCGTTGATCTGGATCTTGCCGCCCGCGTCCGTGTCGAACGTGATGTCGACCGCGTTCGAAGTCGTGGTCGTCCTCGCGTTGATCGTCTGCGTGTCGGTCTGCTGCACGTTGTCGCCTTGCGCTTGTCCGTTGACCGAGAGATTCGCGATCTGTCCGGTGATCGAGCTCAGTTGCAGCGAGAAGGTGCACTCGAGGCTCGTCCTGTTCGTGTCGCAGGTCCAGGAGACGTGCCAGTGTCCGCCGGCTTTGTACTCCACGAAAATTCCGACACCTTCACCGGGAGCCGCCGTCATCGTCTTTCCCGTGTCGACGTCGACGAGCAGCGGTTGCGTGCTCGAGCCGTTGCCGCTCGGCGAGGCGCTCGAGGACGGGACGGGATAGGAGTGGTCGTTACCATCGCTACATGCCAGCGCGAACGAGGCGAGGCTCAGCGTGAGCAAGATGGGCAATACGCGCATGACGAATCCTCCTGGCGAAAAGCGAAAGGCAAAAACCGATCAGCGATGACCGCCGCGACCACCGCCGACGTGACCGCCGCCGAACGAGGGATGCGACGACGGATGATAAGCGGGCGCCGCCGGCGCGTGGAACGAAGGCGATGCGGAGTGGAACGAGGGCGATGACGAGAAGCTCGAATGTGGCGAGAAACCCGAGCTCGGCGCGCTGCGCGGCATTCCGTTCGAGAACGCGGACGGACGCGAGACTCCGGAAAACGCCGACGGATGCGAAGAGAACGTGTGCGTGTCGAACGTGCGGCCTTGGAACGTGGACGGCTGCGGCCGCGAGAACGATTGCGACGGGGCGCTCCACGGGACGCGCGATGGCCCGGTTTGCGGCGCGCCGATGTAGCGCGGCCCCGTGGCGATCGGCGCGAGCGACGAATGCGACGGCAATGCTCCGTGTGATCCGACGTTGTTATTTGCGCTGAACGTGGACGGTGCATGCGCGCCGAACGTTTGCGCGCTCCTCGGCGTGGCGAATCCTTTCGCGCGGGCGAGGCCTATGCTCGATCCATTCGAATGCGGAACTTGCGAGGCGGACAGCCCGAGGCTCGACGGCGCAGGACCGCGCGATGCGACGCTCGTCATGCCGTTCACCGACGGTGTCGCC
>JAICXU010000965.1 GCA_025934595.1 Polyangiaceae bacterium
CCGTGCGATTGCGGATAGCCGTGCGACGGTCCGAAGCCGGCGTCTTTTTCGACGGCTTCGTCAGTCTGAGACGGTCGTTTGGGCAGCATGGCGATCTCCTTCATGGTCGAACTTTGCAAGTGCGATGCCCTGCTCGCGCGCGTCCACTCGCGCACTGGCTCAGCCCGTGCAAAACGCGACTGCGCCATATCTCCAATCTCTCGCTGCCACGACGATGTCTCTCCGCGACAAGCTCTCGAAAATCCATTTTGCAACGTGGGGCAAGCGCGTCGCGATCACGGTCGCGGTCTTGCTCGCGGCGTTCATGATCGTGAGCAACGTGATGCTGCGAACGCGCGCGTTCCGCAACCTGATGACGTTCGATCCCGAGTCGATGACGGTCGATTACGACAGCGCGTATTCGTGGTTCCCCTGTCGGATTCAAGTGGAAAATCTGCGCGTTCGCGGGAGCGACAGTCACGTGCAGTGGCTCGTCACGGTCGCGCGGGCCGACACGTTCATGAATCCGCTCGCGCTCGCGCGACGACGATTTTCTGCGAGCCACGCGACCGCGTCAGGCATCACCGTTCGCCTGCGGACGCGCTTCTTACCGGACGACGTGGCCCCGAAGCGCCTTGCTGCGCTGCCGGAAATTCCTGGCTACGCCGATCCGCCGCTCGTCGTCCCGGTCCCCCCCGATCCCGCAGATCCGGACTACGCGCTGTGGTCGGTCGATCTCGAAGACGTCACCGCCCACGACATCACCGACGTGTGGATCGACTCGCTGCACGAGACGGGCGCGATGAACGCGACCGGTCGCTGGTTTTTTCGCCCGTTGCGGGAGCTCGATTTCGGGCCCTCGACGCTCGAGACCGCGCACGTCGATCTGAAGAATCGCGATCGCGAGCTCGCGATGAACGTCGTGGGATCCGCGCGTCTTCGCATTTTCTCGTACGACGTGCGCCTCCCGAAGGGTTACGATTTGCTTCGCCAGTTCTCCGGAGACGCAAAGCTCTCGTGGCAAACGCCGCTCGCAGGGGCGTTCGCGGACCTCGTGGGCGCCCCGCTCGAAATTCGGCACGGTCTTCTCGCCGTCGATGGAGAAATCCGGATGGATCGAGGCGTTCTCATTTCCGGATCGCGCGCGCATGCCGACGTCGACGCGCTCGACATGACGCTCGACCCCGTGAAGACCGCGATCCAGACCACGTCGAGCTCGGATTTCGTCGTCGACGAGTCGGGGCTCCTCACCGCGACGATTTCGTCCGAAAAATCGCGCGTGGAAAAGGAGGGCGCACCGGCGGCCAACATCGAATCCATCGTCTCCACGATCACGAGCCGCCACCTCGATCTCGTGCACGGGTTCGATGACGCGCACGCGCGAATCGAAGCGCGAGGTGTCGATACCGAGTCGCTCGAGCGCTGGATCGCACCGCAGAATCACGCACCAGCGTACGCAACGGGCGCATTTCGAGTCGACGCGGATCTCGAGACCCAAGTGAGCGATCCGGATTTTCACGGTCACGTCGACCTCGCGGTCCACGACGCGACGCTGGCGGCGGGGCCGGTTCGGACGATGTCGGCCGTCCATGCGCTCATCGATTTCGATCATCTCTCACCCAGAAAAAGGTGGATCGCGGCCAGCATCGATGCGCGCACACCCGATCCGATCCTCACGGTCTTGGACAACCTTCGGTTGCGGAGCCGCCTGGCCGCTCATGGACGCGTCGATGCGCATCTCGGTGACGCGAAGAACGTGGAGCTATCGAACGCGGAATTGAAATGGATCGATGCGCGTGCCGATTTCAACGCGAAGCCGCTTTTCGTCGCACCCGCCATCACGATTCGCAGCGACGAGATCGAGGACCACGAGGGTCACTGGAAAGGGCACGTCGATTTCGATGCGCCGCGCGTCGACATGCCGAGCCTCGCCGCGCTCGCGTCGATCGCTCCGTTTCCCGCGGACACCGAGGTCGTCGGTGGCGCGGCCACCGCGCACGCGCACGC
>JAICXU010000515.1 GCA_025934595.1 Polyangiaceae bacterium
CGGCCGACGCGAAGGGCAAGTCGACGTCGACGGACAATTTGCGCGCGAAGCTCTTGGCGCTGGCGCCGAGCGCTCGCGATGCACCGAACGGGCTCGCGACGCTCCTCGGCTCGCTCGACACGGAATCAGCCAGAGCGATGGACAAGGACTCCGAGGAGATCGCTCGCGCCGATCGCGCCCATCCGCTCGTCGAAGGCGCGGCGACCGCGATTCTGAAGCACGTCGAGAAGTACGACGTGAGCGACCGCGGCGTCGTGCATTATACGATGCTCGATTTGAGGCGCGTGAACGGGACCACCGACGTCGATGCGAACGCGCAAGCCGACGCGCCCGACATCGACGGCCGCACCGCGTTCCGCATCTTGCGAAAGCGCATTTTCAAGAAGGATGGACGCGTGCTCGAGCCGGAGAGCGCGCCGAACGCGGCGCAGAGCCACGCCGATCTCGCGCAGCTCGAGCAAGGTGACGCCGTGGAGGCCTTCTACGAAGGTTGGGCGATCCCCGGCGAGACGGGCGACATCGGGATCGACACGCCCGATCTCTTGCCCGATCGCACCGCCGTCGCAGACGCGCAGATCGAAATTCGCCTTCCCGCGTCGCTCAAAGTTTCGATGTGGCAGCATCCGATGCTCGGAAAAGCAGCCGAATCGCGCGATGGCAACACCCGCGTGCTCAAGTGGTCGCTCGCGAAGCACGGCGCGCGTCACGTCGAGTACGGAACGCCGAAAATGGATCGACAGGTCGCCGTCAGCCTCTCGACGACGGTCTGGCCCACGATCGGCACGATGATCCGCGAGACCGAAGCGGCGCTCGTCGAGCACGATCCGGAGGTCGCGAATTGGGCGCACGATGCGGCGGGGCTGAAACCCGAGCAGACGACGAAAGCTTCGCCCGCGCTCGTCGAAAAGATCGTCCGTGCCGCGGGCGAAACGGTGCGTGAAGCCTCGCCCGCCATCTTGACCGACATCGGCGCGGGCGGCGCACGCGGCGGACAGACGATGACCGCGCGCACGATTTTGACCGAGCATGAAGGAAGCCGCACGTGGCTCGTCACGCGCGCGCTGCGCGAGCTCGGCGTGAAGGTCGACATCGTCGTCGCCGAGAACGATCCTTTCAGCGCCGATCCGCAATTTCCCCCGCATTTCGGCCGATTTTTGCATCCCCTCGCGATCGCGCACGTGACCGACGAAAAGGGCGCGCCGAAAGATCTGTGGATCGACGCCGACGTCCCGGGACCGCCCCTGCCCGCCGGTCACGTCTCGCCCGAGCTCCGCGGTCGCGCGCTCATTCGCGAAGACGGCACGATCGATCGCATGCCGACGCTCGCGAGCGACGAGCAAGACGAGATCGACATTCGCCTCGCGCTCGACGACACCGGCAATGCGAAAGGCGACGTCACCGCGCTCCTTCATGGTCGCAACGCACAAGAGATCGCCGAGTCGCTCACGCGCGTCGTCGGTTTCGAACGAGAGCGCACGCTCCGCAATGTGGTGCTCGGCTGGGTTCCGTACGCGAACGTGAACGAGGTCGCGCTCTCTTCTTCCGAAGGCAGCTGGCAGATCGCGATCCGCGCCTCGATCACCGTGAGCGGCTACGCGCAGCTCGAAAGCACCGGATCACAAAAGACCTGGATTTTGCCGGGTATCGACCCCGTCCATTACGTCTTCCCGCGTCCGTTCGTGACCTCGCTCGCCGCGACGTACGCCGGCGAGGGCGCGCGTCAAAGCGCGCTCGCGGTGAGCCACGCGATTCAGTATCACGCGCATCGTCGCATCGAGCTGCCGCCGGGCAGCAAGGTGTCCAAGCTTCCCGGACCGTTCGACGTGAAGAACGCGGCCATCATGGGCTCGCGATCGATTTCGGTCGCGGGATCGGTGCTCGAAGAGAGCTTCACGCTGAGCGTTCCCACCGGAACGATCGCGCCCGCCGACTACGCTGCGTTCGTGCAAGCCACGAAGCGCACCGACGATGCGTTCATGGCGTCGACGCGCATCACCCCCAAGTGAAGATGAACCGCCAAGGCGCCGAGAACGCCGAGTAGAAGATCTGGATTTTTGATCCTTGATCCTTGGCGATCTTTGCGGCTTGGCGGTTGTCTCTTTTTAGGGCACGGCGACGTCGAACGTGTCTTGCGTCGTTCCCGAGTCGTCGATCGTCACGCCGTGAATCGTGCTCGCGCCGACGTCGATCACCGTTCCGCTGAAAAATCGGCCGAATGTGGTGCGTGACGAGCACTCCGCGCGCGAGATGTTCGCCGAGACGTCGCCGAGCGCGCCACCTCCGCCCGCTGCCGTCAGATACGTGAGACCGGGAAACGTGAAGCGCTCGTAGCCGTGCATGTGCCCTTGGATGACGAGCGGCACTTTGTATTGCGTGAACATCGGCTCGAACACGGCGCGCGCATCCGGATTGTCGCCGGTGTCGCCGCACGTGACGAACGGCTTGTGGAAGTAGACGATCGAAAATCGGTAACCCGGCTTTAGAGACGCATCCGCGAGCTCCTCGGCGAGCCATTTGGTTTGATCGGCGTTCGCATCGAGCGGCAATTCGGTGTCGAGCACGAAGAACCACACGCCGCCGGATTCGTAGCGGTAGTACTGGTCGCCGCTGTCCGCAGGCATCGGGCTGTCGAAGCCGGCGCCTCCGAAAAATCGGATCACGTAGTCCGCGTACTCGGTCGACTTCTCCGCCTCGTGATTGCCGATCGCAGGGAAAAACGCGCCCGCCGACAGCATCGGCTGCATGAGCGGGAACCACGAGCCCCACGTCTCGACGGTGGAGTCGTAATACTGAATGTCGCCGACGTGCACGATGAAGTCGGGCGACATCGGGAGCACGTGCGAGAGCACGTTCGTCGTCGCCGGGCCGAGCGACGGGTTCGTGTCGCCGATCGCCAGGAAGCGGATCGGATCTCCCGCGTTGCGTGACGTGCAGAATCTCCCTTTTCGATTCGCGTCCGCCGCGAGCGCGTACGTGTAGCAAGTCGAAGGCGCCAGTCCCGTGACATGTGTATCATGCATGTAATAGGTCCCCGCGAGATCGGGCGGCGCATTCGGGTTCAGCGGCGCCGCGTACGTCGTCGACACCGTGTAGGGCGATTCGGCGGACGTCACGGTCATGCCCGGCGCCTGCGCATTTTCTTGCGACACGATTACGTCGCCTTTCGCGCCGGCGCGACACGACTCCCAGCGAATCGTGATGCTCGCTTCCGTCATCGCGAGCGTCCATGGCCCCTTCGAGACGCCCGTCGCGTCGCACGGAATTCCCGAGTCCGCTTCGTCTCCGGCTTCGTCACCGGCGTCCGCGTTCACGTTCGAGGCGAGCGACGAGCCCGATCCACACGCGCCGAACGCGAGCAAGATCACGGGCGTTGCGAGCAAAAGAGAAAACCGAACGAGCGCCACGGGCCCCGTATATCATCCGAATCGTCACCATGCCGCCCGCGAAAAAAGCCCCCACGCTCGCTGTTCTTTCGAAGTACGCCGAAGAGATCCGCTCCGACCTCGCGGTCCCGCGTCCGAACGACGTGTTCCGCGCCGCGACCGAGGCGGGATTCCTCGCCGCGAACGCCGACGGCAACGTCGACGACGACGAAAAGAAAGTCATCGTCGAAGCGGTCGGGCTTCTCTCGAAGGGCGCCGTGATCGAATGGGAAGCGGACACGCTCCTCGAAGAAGCGGCGGCGCGCCTGGAAAAAGACGGCGCCGAGAGCCGCCACGAAGCGGTCGGCACGGAGCTGAAACAATTGGGACAGCCGGAAGCCGCGCTGCTCTTCGCGGCGTTCGTCGCACAAGCCAGCGGCGGCATC
>JAICXU010001079.1 GCA_025934595.1 Polyangiaceae bacterium
AAGCCCCGCGCGTCGATCGAAGGAACGCAGGTGCCGTACGAATTGCTCCGACCGTACGCGGTGGTGACGGAAGGAGAGCTCGTCTATGACCCGAACAGCAAGCGCGCACCGCTCTCGTTGCGTCGCCGCGTCGAATATCAGGGGTTCGAGCTCGAGCGCGAAGTCGAAGCGGTCGACGAGTTCCCGCCGGAGCTCGCGGCGAAGGCGAGACACGTGCTTGCTGAAGCGCTCGCACGAGGTGAGGCTCGGCCCCCAGGTGCGCGCAGCAATCAAGATGCGATCGAGTCGATTCGCGAGACGTATCGCCGGTCGGGCGGAACGACGCCAAAGCTCGGTCTTGCCGAGCTGACGGCACACTATGAACGGCAGCTCGCGCAGGTGAATTCGATCGACGACTTTCGTCACACGACGGTGCGGTTGGATCCTGACGAGTTCGTGCCACGCGACGTTCGCGAGCGATATGCGGCGCTCCCGTCGTCGACGATGGCGCGCGATCGCGAAGTCGAGATCCACTACGACGTCGAGGAGACGCCGGACGGGTTAGAGGCTGTCGCGCGATTGCGTCTCCCCGAAAAGTTGGCGCGAACGCTCACCGATCAGGAGCTACCCAAGCTCGATCGGCCGCTGCGATTCATCGTGACGCGCGGTGCCCGCGGCGCGGCTCGCGCGAAGACGCTCGAGGAACTTCAAGAAGAGCTCGACCGCCCGTTCACCGAGAAAGAGATCGCCGAGATCGAACGCAACGCCGACGAGCATCGTCGCGAGCGGCACGAGCGGAAGCGTGAACGGCGCACGCGTGACAGTGGCGAAAAACTCAAGGAACACCGCAAGCTCGGCGATGCTGCCGCCGATGGGCGCCGCAAGGCGAAAGGTCCGGGCGGCCGCTTTCGTCCACCCGGCAAGCCTCGCGGCGGGCGTCGCCGGCGCGGGTGAGCGTTGCGCAGCTATTCGTCCGGTAGTTGCTCGACGAATCGCACCTGTTTGAATTCTCGAAAGCCGCGTGCCTCGTAATTGGGCAACGCGTTGGGCGAGTCGAGCGTGCAAGTGTGCAGCCAGACGCGTGACGCCCCGAGCCCCCACGCCTCGTCGGCAGCTCGAGTGAGCATCGCCTTGCCGAGTCCGCGGCCGATGAAGCTCGGCATGAGTCCGAAATATGAGATCTCTACTGATCCATCGTCTCGTTGCTCGAGCTCGAAGAAGCCGGCGGTGTCGTCGTCGACCATGCACTCCCAGACAGTGATCTCCGGGCGCGAGAGGTGTTCGGCCAGCCGTTCGTCGGACCACGCGGTCCGGTCGTGCCAATGCCACCGCGCGCCGACGCCCTGATAGAGGCGACGATACTGAGTGGCGGCAATTCCGTCACGGTGGAGAAAGCGCACCCGCGGATCGTCGAGCTGAGCGCGGCGCAGTTGCTCCGGCGAGCGGAGCTCGAGATACGTACGAACGACGTCGACCGCGCGGCTCAAAGCGGCTTCAGTGCGACTTGAGCTTCTCTCGATGGCGTGCGGCCTTCGCGCGGTTGCCGCAGGTGGACATGTCACACCATCGCCGGCGACCGTTCTTCGTATTGTCGAAGAAGACGCGGGCGCAGCGCGGATCGGCGCAGCGTCGCACGCGGGGAAGCTCGCCGAGGATGAGCGCATCAGCCGCTGACTCGACGACGGGGATGACGAGGCCGGCGA
>JAICXU010001144.1 GCA_025934595.1 Polyangiaceae bacterium
AGCTGGCGACATCATGCTCTTTTGATCAGACGAGGAATGACAATGGCTCTCAAGGTTTTGGTCATCGACGATTCGCAAATGGTGAGGCATCAAGTCGGAAAGGCGCTTATCGGCGCGGGATTCGCGATCGTCGAGGCGATCGACGGCGCCGACGCCCTCGAAAAGCTTCGCGCCGCTCCCGACACGTCGCTCGTCGTCTGCGACGTGAACATGCCGACGATGAACGGCATCGAGTTTCTAGAGAAGAAAGGCGCCGCGGGCGCGCCCGTCGTGATGCTCACGACCGAGGGTCAACCCGAGCTGATCAAAAAAGCCAAGCTGCTCGGCGCGAAGGGGTGGGTCATGAAACCCTTCAAGCCGGAGCTCCTCGTCGCTGCCGCGAAGAAGCTCACGAAAGTAGTTTGACGTCTTTCGGCGGGTTGACCGCGCGCATGAACGACTGCGACGCGGGCGCTGCACCTTTGATTCGGCTCGTCGAGTCCGCGATGTGCGCGCGTCCCGGCTCCATCACGTACGCGTCGAGCGGCGTGACTTTCGCCATCTGGTTTCCTGCCGACCAATGCGCAAGATCGCCGATCGACACCATGCCGATGACGTAGACATCGTCGACCACGGGAAGGTGTCGAAATCCGAGCTGCGTCATCAAACCGAGCGCAGCCTCCGGCGCGACGTCTCGATGCACCGCCACGACGTCTCGAGTCATGACTTCCGCGACACGCGTGATGCGTGGGTCGCGTCGCTTCAAGAGGACGCGTGTGAGCAGATCGCGCTCCGACAGAATGCCGACTGGACGTCCGTCGTCCACGATGAGGATCGCGCCGACACGCGCGCTGCACATTTCGTCGACGGCGTGCAGGACCGTCGCGCTCGGGAATGTCGCGAGCACACGGCGGTTCGGCTTCGTCTTCAGAATGTAGTCGAGCGTCGCCATGCAAGTCTCCGGTGCGTGCCGTTCCTCGCTTCCCCTCGGTAACTCAAGTATGCGCCACGCGGACCGAACAGGCGAATCCCAAAATGTGGCCCGCAGTTCGTGAATGCCCGGCTAAACGCGGGCGATCATTCGTCGGCGAGACCCACGGTGGAGCCGCACACGCAGTTGCGGAGCTCGATCGCGTTCATCGTCCCGCACAGCGACAGCGATCGCCACTCGGCGGGCGTGTACTCGCGTCCGCAGCCACAACGTTTCACGACCGTCGTGCGCCGATTGGCAAACCGCGCCTGCAAGATCGCGTCGAGCACGAATGCGTTGAACGGCTTGCAAAGGAATGCGTGACAGCCGGCCTCCGTGGCCTCCACGAATCGCGTGCCTCCGTACGCCGTCATCACGACGACGAACGTCTCACGCAATTTTTCGTCGGCTCGGATTTGGCGCGCCATCTCCAGCCCGTCGACCTCCGGCATCGCGATGTCGGTCAAGACGACATGCGGTCGATGCACGCGCGCCTTTCGCAATCCCTCCGCGCCATTCTCCGCGTCGATGGTCCGATATCCGAGGTGCTTCAGCGCCGCGCCGTAGAG
>JAICXU010000924.1 GCA_025934595.1 Polyangiaceae bacterium
CGTAGTCCTTGAAGCGGCCGGGCACCGGGGTCCACTGCGAGTGGATGACCCCGAGCGTCGCGTAGCAGTCGGCGACCGACTCGACGAGCACGCGGAACGCGATGACGTCGTACACCTGGTCGAAGTCGCACTGCTGCGCCTGCATCTTGCGCCAGATCGAGTAGAGGTGCTTCGCGCGGCCGGTGACGTCGGCGGCGAAGCCTTGCTCGGCGAGACGTGACGACAGCGTCTTGCAGACCTCGGCAATATAGCGATCGCGCTCTTTTTTGGTCTTGTTGACCGCGCCTTGCACCTCTTGGTAGCCCTCGGGCTCCATGTAGCGGAACGAGAGATCCTCGAGCTCGCTCTTGAACGCCTGAATGCCGAGACGATTCGCGAGCGGCGCGTAGATCTCCATCGTCTCGCGGCTGATTCGCTCTTGCGCTTCCGGGCTCATGAACTGCATCGAGCGCATGTTGTCGACGCGATCGCAGAGCTTCACGAGGAGGACGCGAATGTCGCGCGCCATGGCCACGACCATCTTGCGGAAGTTCTCCGCCTGACGATCTTCCTTCGACGTGAAGTTGATCTTCGAGAGCTTCGTGACGCCGTCGACGAGCGCGGCGATCTCGCCGCCGAAGAGTCGCTCGATGTCTTGCGTGGAGGCGAGCGTGTCCTCGACGACATCGTGCAAAAGCCCCGCGCACACGCTCGCCGTGTCGAGCTTCAGCTCCGTGATGATGCCCGCGACCCGCGCAGGGTGAATGAAATAGGGCTCGCCGCTCTTGCGCTTCTGACCACTGTGCGCTTGAAAGCTGTAGTCGTAGGCGCGTTGGATCATGCCGCCGTCGCAGAGCGGTTGATACGCCTGCACGCGATGGATGAGATCTTCGGCCTGGAGCATCGGCGAGACCCATGAAAGTAACACCGTGGTAGAGCTTGAGCAATGGCGGGTCCGGCTCGCTTCACGTCAATCGGGACGCGTGTGATCCTGCGCGTGAGGCTTTAAATGCAGTGGATTCGCGATCACGTCGGTAGCGTCTACGTCCACTTTCCGTGGTGTCTCGCGAAGTGTCCGTATTGCGATTTCGTGAGCTACGCGAAGCCGCGCGAGGAGATCGAGCACGCGGCCTACGCCGACGCGATTTTGCGCGAGCTCGAGAAACGCGCGTCTCTCCTCGACGGTCATCGCATCGAGAGCGTGTTCTTCGGCGGCGGCACGCCGAGCCTGTGGGATCCGAAAGAGGTCGGTCGCGTGCTCGGCGCGATTCGAGCGACGCTCGCATGCTCGAGCGACCTGGAAGTCACCATCGAGTGCAACCCGACTTCGCTCGATGCCGATCGCGCGCGCGCTCTCGTCGATCAATCGATCAATCGATTCTCGATCGGCGTGCAAGGTCTCGAGGAGAAGCGGCTTCAGTTTCTCGGTCGCAAGCACGACCCCGCGGGCGCGATGCGCGCGCTGCGTGAAACGCTCGGCGTCGCACGCGAGCGGAGCACGGCCGGAAATGAAATCCGCGTGTCGGGCGATCTCATTTTCGGCGTAGCCGACGAGACGCCCGAGACGGCGCGCGCCGAGGCGATCGCGCTCTCCGATCTCGGTCTCTCTCACTTGTCTTGTTACGAGCTCACGATCGAGCCCGGCACGCAGTTCGGCGAGCTCGCGAAGCGAGGCCGGCTTCCGTTGGCCGACGACGGCAAGACCACCGACGCGTTCCTCGCGATCGACGACGCCCTCACGGCGCGCGGCTTCGCCCATTACGAGATTTCCAACTACGCGAAGCCCGGGCACGAGGCTCGACACAATCTCGGCTACTGGCGCGGCGAGCCGTACCTCGGCCTCGGCTGCGGCGCCTATGGAACGGTGCCGTGCACCCGCGGCAGCGTCCGATATCGCAACGCCCTCGATCCGAAAAAATATGTGGAAAATACACGTAATCTGAAGCCGGATTCCGCCGGTGATGACGATGGCCTTTCGATTTCGAGCGAGCCCATCGACGCAGACACGAAGATGCGCGAGCGCATCATGCTCGGACTGAGGCTCGCGGCGGGTGTCGATCTCGGCGAGGCGGCGCGTGATCTCGGGATCGCACCGTGGCCGAGCGAACGCGCGCGCGAGGCGGCGAAG
>JAICXU010000259.1 GCA_025934595.1 Polyangiaceae bacterium
ATCGCGACGAGCGCGTGCGCCGCGCGGCGGTGCGGGCGCTCGCGAAGACGAAAGGAGCGGACGCGGCGAAAGCGCTTCGGCATGCGCTCTCCGATCCCGATGCGCAAGTGCGAGGCTTCGCGGCGAGCGGGCTCGGTGGCCTCAAGGCGCACGATTCGATGCCCGAGCTCTTCATCGCGCTCGACCATCGCGTGGGAGAGGCCGCGGCGTCGATCGGCCAGCTCTGCACGCCGGCCGAATGCGGGAGCTTCGCCGACCGCCTCGGACGGCAGCCGTTCGACGTCATGACCGGCGGCTTCGATCAGATTCTGTTCCGTCCGACGAGCGAGATCGACGACGACACGAAGATCAAAATGGTGGGCAAGCTCCGCGAGCTCGGAACGAAAGAAGCAAATGCGTTCTTGCGTGACGTCCAAAAGCGATGGCCACCGAAAGGATCGGCGCGCGTGAAGCTCGCGATCGATCAAGCGGTGTCGGCGACCGGCGGCGGCGCATCGAGCACGAGCGGAGGTGACAAATGAACCGTCTCGCGATCGGCCTATTTTTCTCGAGTATCGTGATGCTCGGCGCGGCTGGATGCGGCGGCGGCCAAACCCGGAATGATCTCTTCTCTGCGGAGTGGACGAACGACAACGGCGCCGCCATCACGGTGCTGCAAGCCAAGCTTCGCGGCACGCATCCGCCGCCCGGCGCGAACGTCGTGCTCGGCATCGCGGGGCGCAGCAATCTGATCATCGGTCAGCCGCTCGGTAGCGGCGCGAAATGGTCCTACGCGCACGCGCTCGACGCGCGACCCTTCATCACGGGAAATGTCGTCGTCGGATCCGGAGGCGGCGAGCTCTTCGCGCTCGATGCGACGACCGGAAAAAAACTTTGGGCTCGAGCGACCGGCGGCCTTCCCGTGTACGGCGCCGGCGACGACGGGCAAACGACCGTCATCACGCTCTCGCGCGCAGGCGGCGCCGGCTCCACCCTTCTCGCCGTCGCGCGCGACGGTACGGTCGTGCGGCAAGTCGAGAGCGATCGCGCGCTCGGCATTCCCGCCGCCATGGGCGGTTACGCGTTCATCCCGTGGGACGACCAATACGTGAGCGTCGTCGACATCGCGAACGGCGACGAGCCCGCGCGCATCTTGCTCCGCGAGAAGACGAGCCACGCGTGGACGGTGGGCGGCGCCCTGTATTTCGGCGAGGTCGGCATCTACCGTTTCGACGACAAGATCGGGCGCGCGCCGCAGAATCAAGCGAGCCATTTGTCGATCCCCGCGCGCGAGCTTCCTGGAACGCCGGATCTCATGAACCCACCGGCGGAGCGTCAAACGTCGACCGCGACGGCGCGTGATCGCGTGCATCTTTATGCACGTCCGGGCTCGCCCGACACGTCGCTCACGCTCGATGGCGATCGCTTTTACGCCACGTATTTCCGCTTCGTCATGGGGCTCACGGCCGCCGGCAAGCTCGCGTGGGTGCACACGCATCCTGCGAGCGTGATCGCGGGAGCGGCGGGCGCGGGCTCGCTCACGGTCTGCGACGAGCAAGGCAAAGTGACGGTGCTCGGAGCAGGTCACGGCGAGGTTTTGCGCGAGCTCGATCTCGGTCAGCCTCTCCAGAGCTGCATCGTGCAAGTGGACGACATGGCGCCGCCGCCCGCGCAAAAGCCGCCGTCGACGCTCGCCGAAGATTTGTCGGTCGCTCTTCGGGACAACGACGCGCAGCTCGTCACGGCGCAGCGTCTCTTCTTGCGAGAGCTCGCCGCGAACACGGACGAGTCGGCCACGAAGGTGCTCGTCGACCTCGCGAGCGCGCCGCAAACGCCGCCCGTGCTGCTCGCCGACGCGCGCGCGGCGTTGGCGACGCGACAGAATGGTGCAGAATACATGGAAGCGGCGCTGAAGAAGCGTTACAGCTTTTTGAAAGACGTGCTGCGCGCGCCGCCGGTCGGGCCGATCGCGCAAGCGCTCGCGGGGATGAAGGACTCGGCCGCCGCGCCGCTGCTGGTGGAGCATCTCTTCGATCCCGCCGACACCGACGACGACGTCTTGCAGACGGCGAAGGCGCTGGCGATCATCGGCGGCCCCGCGCAGCTCGCGTCGCTCAAAGAATTTTTCATGATGTACCACGCGTCTGCGGAGACCGATCCGCTCAAGGGAGCCGTCGTCAGCGTCGGCGACTCGATCTTGCGATTCGGCGGAAAAGACGGCCGAACGATGGTCGACAAGGTCATCGCGGATCCCGTGACCATTCCCGAGATCACGGCGAAGCTGCAAGGCCTCGAGCAAGCCACCGACGCGCAGAAGCAAGCCGGCGGAAAGTGAGCCTGGGAACCTACGAGGCGGTCGTCGCGACGAGTCTGGGAAACGAAGCGATCACTCCGTTTCGCAGTCGACTGTTACGACGCCGTCGCTCTCGTTGCAGATGACGGGAAACTCGACGGGCCCACACGGCTGATGCTGGAGCACGCACGCGCACGTCGGCGGTGACGTTTTGCAGTCCGAGGGCAGCGCGGCGCACTCGAATTCCGTTCCTGCTTCGGCGACGGCTCCATCGACGTCACCCGGCGCTCCGCAGACGCCGTCTTCACAAAGACCACTGCAGCAATCGTCGCTGTTCGTGCAGAACGCGCCGAAGGACTCGCACCCTCCAAATGTCGTCAGACAATATTGTGTGCGTGAATCGGAGCAGCTGATTTCGCCGCACCTGAATGCATCGAGCGTCGCGTCCGCCTTGGCATCGATTCCATTCGCGTCGTGTACGCTCGCCTCGATCGAGTCGGGAACGTCGGCGTCGGGAGCTGCGTCGCTCGCCGATGCGTCGCCGGTCGTGGCGCGGGCGAGGTCGGTGCGTGAGCCGCACGCGAACGCGAGTAGCAGATAGGCGCTGGCGACCGCCGCTGCCCTTGCGCGAGCCCAATCAGTCGGCTTTCGCATTCGTCACCGAGAAGCGACTACCGCGACCAAAGCGCCCCCACTTCGAGCTCGATCGCATCGAAGGGACGTACCAAGTACGGCGCATCAGGAATCTCGGGCATTCGCGTGCGCCGCCAGCCGGCGAGATCGGGCACGACGATGTCGCGTTCCAAATGAAGCTCGGGCTCCGCCAGGATCACCCAACCGCCGGGCCCGCCTCTTCCCCGATGAAACGGCGCACCTACGTCACTGTCCAGCACGCTCGCAGCGATGGCATGCGGGCTCGCCGGTCGCGGATGACTGTAGAGGACGCCGTTCACGATTTGTCCGACGTGATGCTCGGGGATCGTGAAGAGGTCTTCGTACGTGGCCTCTTTGCTAGCGGGCTCGCCCATGCGCACATGATAGCGCACGAGCACGGCGAGTCAGATGCTCTCGGAAGTGACGCCTTCTTCTTCGCGCGACGACAGACAGCATTCGCTTCCGATCACGAAGTCCGAGCACGGCGACGGCCGGTGCTCGTAAATCGCGCACGCGTTGCCCTGCTCGAGATGACGACACGCGCCCGATCGCAGCAAGGTGAGCGTGAGCTTGCCGTCGTTGCGGCGTCGCACCCAAGGTCTCTTCAAGAGATCGGGACGAGCACGGCGCAGCCTCGCGACGTCGGAGCGATTCAGCACGACCTCGTTCCTTTTGCAGCACGCGCCGCACGCGAGGCAATCGAAGGTCTCGCGCAGCGTGGGACCCGCGTGAGTCGAGTCGCGATCGATCCGTTCGCGCACGATGTCGAGACAATCCGCAGGAACGCGCGCCGTGGCGAGCCCGCGGAGCGCTCCCGAGCTCGCGCGAGCCCAACGCCATCGGCCGAGATCGAGCAGGGACCACAAGCCGAGGTCGTCGTCTTCGTCTCGCGGAACGCGGAACACGAGCGTGGCCCGCTTGGGGCTCGACCAAACGATGGCATGGCCGCCTGCGCGCACGTACGTCGCAGCGCGCGAGGCGAATTTTTCGGTGAAGCTTCGGACGATCGGACGATCGACGATGACGACGCTGCTCAGTGGACTCGCCTCAATGGGTCGCCTGGTTCATCAGGCTCAGTTGATTTCGGGGCCGGCTGCCTGCGCAGCGCGTCGCGTCCCCTCGCTCGTTTTGCTGCGAGTCGCCGCGCGCTCGAGCGCGGCTTTGACGAAACGCGCGAAGAGCGGATGCGGCGCCGTCGGGCGGCTCTTGAACTCCGGATGGAACTGGCAGCCGACGAAATACGGATGGTCTTTCAGCTCGATCATCTCGACGAGCTTCTTGTCCGGCGAGGTGCCGCTCAAGACGAGGCCCGCTTGGGCGAGCTGCTCGCGGTAGTCGTTCGCGAACTCGTAACGATGCCGATGACGCTCGCTGATCTCCGTCACGCCGTAAGCTTCCGCGGCCATCGTGCCGGGTTGCAGAGTGCACGGAAATGCGCCGAGCCGCATCGTGGCGCCTTTTTGCCGCGTGCTCCGCTGGTCGGGCAAGAGATCGATGACGGGATACTGCGTGTCTTTGTCGAACTCGGACGAGCTCGCGCCTTCGAGGTTCGCGATGTTGCGCGCGAACTCGACGACCGCGAGCTGCATGCCGAGACAGATGCCGAAAAAGGGGATCGTGTTTTCGCGCGCGTAGCGAATGGCAGCGATTTTTCCCTCGGTTCCGCGATCGCCGAATCCACCGGGGACGAGCAGCGCGTCGACATTTTCGAGGAAATGCTCGGCGCCTTCTTTTTCGATCTCTTCGGAGTCGATGTATTCGAGATCCACTTTGCAATCGTTCGCGAGGCCGCCGTGCACGAGCGCTTCGTGGAGCGATTTGTACGCGTCGCGAAGATGCACGTATTTCCCGACGAGCGCGATCTTCACGTTGCCGCGCGCGGGCTTCGTGTACCGCTCGACGATGCGTTGCCACGGCGTGAGATCCGGCGTGCGGCTCCAGATGTTGAGGCGCTCGCAAATGAGCTCGTCGAGCCCTTCTTTGTGGAACCAGAGCGGCACCTCGTAGATGCACGAGACGTCGATGGCGCTGACGACGGCTTCGACCGACACGTTCGAGAAGAGCGAGATTTTTTCCTTCGTCGATCGCGAAAGCGCTTTTTCACAGCGGCAAATGAGGACGTCGGGCTGGATGCCGATCTCGCGCATCTCCTTCACCGAGTGCTGCGTGGGCTTCGTCTTCAATTCGCCCGCCGTGGCGATGTACGGAACGAGCGTGACGTGCATGCTGAGCGCATTTTGCGGGCCGGCTTCGACTTTGAGCTGGCGAATCGCTTCGAGGAAGGGGAGCGATTCGATGTCGCCGACCGTGCCGCCGATCTCGATGATGGCGACGTCGACCTTGGCGGCGCCAGTGTTCTCGGTGGCGTCACGCACGCGCGCTTTGATCTCGTCGGTGATGTGCGGAATCACTTGGACGGTGGCGCCGAGATATTCGCCGCGCCGCTCTTTCGAGATCACCGCTTCGTAAATGCGGCCCGTCGTGAGGTTGTTCGATTTCGTCATGCGGACGCTGGTGAAGCGCTCGTAATGACCGAGATCGAGATCGGTTTCGGCGCCGTCGTCGGTGACGAACACCTCACCGTGTTGATACGGGCTCATCGTTCCCGGATCGACGTTGATGTACGGGTCGAGCTTGATGTGCGTGATCTTCAATCCACGCGCTTCGAGCAAGGCCCCGACCGATGCGCTGGCGAGCCCCTTCCCGATCGAGGAGACCACGCCGCCCGTAAC
>JAICXU010000390.1 GCA_025934595.1 Polyangiaceae bacterium
GACGACGCTCGTGAAGGGCGCGCCGGGAAAGACGACGCTCGTCGCGAGCTTTGCTTCGCGCGCGCTCGCCGACGAAGCGCTCGAGGCGCTCGATCGCGCGCTGAATCCGCGCATCGAGGAGATCGTCGGCGACGCGTGGCGCGACGAATGGAAGAAATATTTCCATCCGTTCCTTTTGTGCGAAGGCCTCGTCGTCGCGCCGCCTTGGGAAAAATACGACGGTGCCCTCGGCGACGCTCGCGTGCGCGAGCTCGAGCCCGGGCGCGCGTTCGGAACGGGCCTCCACGAGACGACGTCGCTCGTCGCGCAAGCGCTCGCGAAGCATGCGAACGAGCTTCGCGATCAGGAGACGCTCGACGTCGGATGCGGCAGCGGAATTTTGGCGCTCGTCGGCCTCGTGCTGGGCGCGGCACGCGCGCGCGCGATCGACAACGACGCCGACGTGATCGGCGTGGCCCGAGAAAACGCGGCACGCAACGGCCTCGGCGAAAAAATGGAAGCGGACGCGACGCCCGTCGAAGAAATCACGAAGCGATATGCCGTCGTCGTCGCGAACATCGAAGCGGAGATTCTCGCGAGCATGGCGACCTCGCTCGCGCGATGCACGGCTGCCGGCGGCTTGCTGATTTTGTCCGGTATTTTGGCCGAGAAACGCGATCGGGTCTTGCCTGCATTCGCGAGCTTCGAGATCCTCGAAGAGCCCGCGCGCGGCGAATGGATCGCGCTCGTCCTTCGGAAGTCATGACGAAGCGACGCGCTCCCATCGACGATCTCGCGGGAAACCGACGCGCATTGCTCGACGCGAGCACGAGCCGTTATCTCGGTCGCGTCCTGCGGCTCGAGGAAGGCGATTCGTTCGTCGCATTCGATCCGCGAAGCGCCGTGGAAGCGGATGCGCGCGTCGTCGGAATGACGGGCGGCGCGCTGCTCGTCGAGATCGGAGACCTTCGCTCGGCGAACGTCGTCGCGCCTCGCCGTATCACGCTCGTGCAAGCGCTCGCGAAAGGCGAAAAATGCGACGCGATCGTGCGCGACGCGACGGAGCTCGGCGCCACGCACATCGTCTTCGTGACGACGGAGCGGAGCATCGTCGATCTTCCCGCCGATCGCGTGAAAGACCGCATCGCACGCTGGGAGCGAATCGCGTACGAGGCCGCGCGGCAATCCCTTCGCGGAGACGCGCCGTGGATCACGACGTCCACGTGGAGCGAAGCGATGCACACGAACGCGAGCGACGCATCTTTCGTCCTTCACCGGGAAGCCGACGCATCGGCATCCGAGCCCTTTCGATTGGCGCTGTCGGATGCGAAGCGAACCCTCGCCTTCGCGGTGGGACCCGAAGGTGGTCTTACCGCTGAAGAGCTCGAAACCGCCGAAAAACAAGGCTGGAACGCGATTTCGCTCGGCCCCATCGTGCTCCGCACCGAGACCGTCGCGGCCGCGCTCCTCGGCGCTGCGCGCATCATGTCGCTGGCCTAGCACGTCTGCTAGTATTCGATGATGGGCGAGCGAAGCACGCGGGGAACGAGTCGCCAGAAATGGATCTTCGGAATCGGGATCGTGCTCTTCGGCGCCGGTGTCTTCGCGGCCGGATGCGCGCTGGATGATTCCGCGATATCGCCAGCCATCATCGGGGGCGACGCCAGCATCTTCGACGGCGGCGTGGGCGGCGACGCATCTCCGACCGACGGCGGCACGAGCTGCGTAGCGAAGACGTGCGCGAATTATCCGAGCGACTGTCATCCGGCGCTCGACGACGGCTGCGGCAAGACGATCGATTGCTCCACGGCCTGTCCCGGCGGCCAAGATTGCATTGCCGACGGTGGCCCGGACTCCGGCGCGAGCTTCTTCTGCAATGGACCGCCCGTGTGCGCGGACGCCGGCGCGCCCGGCGGAAATTGCGGCACGCTGACGAACAAAGGCACGGGACAACAAACGAGCTGCGGCAACTGTTCGGACGGCAACGATACCTGCACGGCAAACACGTGCGTGTGCGGCGGGGTCACGTGCGGAACGACGTGCTGTCCGGGCGGCCAGGTCTGCGACACGACGGCCACGAGCTGCTGCACCCGCGAGTCCGTGGCTACCGCGTGCGGCAACAAGTGCAACACGACGGCGACGGACAACTGCCACATGACCGACACGTGCCCGTCGACTTGCACGAATCCCGCGCAGTGCGCACCGAACACGCACACATGCGACAACCCACCAGCGTGCACGAACATGGGTCAGCCCGGTGGCAGCTGCGGAACGATCACGGGCTCCGACGGCCTCTCCACGAATTGCGGTTCTTGCACCAACGGTTTCAGCTGCACGGGCAACGTGTGCAAGTGCGGAGGCGCAACCAGCTGCACATCGGGTGATGTTTGCTTCAGCAATGCGTGCTGTTCGCCCGATCCGAAGCCGACGACGTGCAACGGCACGGGCCCCGGCAGCTACTGCGGGAATCCGGTCGTCAACAATTGCGGACAGAACATCGATTGTGGGGCCTGCGCGGACAGCCAGGTCTGCCAGGCTTCTGGAGGTGGAGGCTGCAGCTGCGGAAACCCGGGCAAGACGATCGTCACGTGCAACCAAGGGCAGACGTGCAATCTCAATGGCGGCAACGGTTCGTGCACCTGACCGCCTGACGACGTAGCATCGGTCGCGATGCTGGAGCGGATCGCTCTCCACCAGACGCGTCTCCGCACGCCGGGGCTCGGCCTCGATCCGAAGGGCGTGGCGCTCGGCGCGAAAGGCATCGTCCTCTTGCCGTCGATCGATCGGCTCGTGGCGCTCTTCGCCGTGTACACGCGCGAGCATTCGCTCGAAGACGTGATGAGCAGCCTCGAGATTCAGCTCGCGCGATCGAAGCTGGGAACACGCGAGATTTTGTGCTCGTTCGCCGCGGAGTCGAGCGACCGAATGGATCTGTGGGCGGAGACGGCGCGACTCGTCGGAGGCTTCACGTTTACCGGCACGAGCCGCCACTTCGTGCAGTATCGCGATGCGGCCGCGCCATTCGGTTACGACGCAGGCCAGCTTTTGCAGTCGGACGCGGCCATCGCTTTGTACGCCGACAAATTCACGCAAGGCTACGAGATCGAAAAGCCGCTCGACTTGCGTGCGCTGCTCTTGCGTCTGATGCCGCACGTCGATCCTTCGACCTACGAAGCCGCGGGCACGCGCTACTTGGTGGCGGAGGCAGGGCTCGGTCCGGCGCTGATTCATTATCTCGTTCGCTCGCGTGTCGAGGGGCAAGTGTTCATCGCCGAATGGCCGCCCGCATCCGCCTTCGACGATGGTCCGGTGCACAGAACCGTGGTGCTCGTGCCGGAGCTTCCGAAGCGCATGCATCCTCTCTTGCAGAGCACGCCAGGGATTACGACGTTCTTGCCGAACGCACCGGGCGTCGCCGTCGAGGTCGGCTTTCGGCATCCGATTCACTTGCGCGCGTGTCCCGTGTTCGATCCGGCAGGGCTCGTTCTCTTGCGCGGGAGAGGCGACGATCCGTGGACGATCGAGAAGGTGCCGAAGAGCGGAGATTTGCGGGCATTCGCGCGGGTCGAGCTGCGGACGACGAAGGAGCTCGCGAGCATCTCGAAGACGACGAGCGAGCCTGAGCCCGTACGCGTACCGCTTCGCGTGCTGCCCTCCGCGGCGCCGTGGAAAAACGTGACCGCGTCGTGGATCGAGCCCCGCGAGATCCCTCTTCTTCGGCGTCTGATTTATGCGCTGCCCCACGACGCGATCGCGCGAACGAAAATCGCGCTCACTCCGCGAGGTGCATTCTTGCGAGCGCAAGGAGGCATCGAGGCGATTCCGCTCGGCACTTTTTTCAACGAGATTCATCCCCACCTTTTTCTACCGGCAGGCTTCGAGGTCACGCCCGCGGTGGCGCCCGAGGTCTTGCATCGCGCGCTCGGAGCGCCAGCCACGCATTCGGTTTTCGTCACCGCGAATGCACAGGCGTTCGCGATCGACGACGCCGATTTTGCACCGCTCGAGAATGCGGTGCTCGAAGCCGCTCCGCTCGATGCGCTGGCGGCCGAGGCGATCGAGCTCGTGCTCACGGGAGCGGCCTTGGAATTGAAGCTGGATCAGCCTCTCGGGGTCTTTGCGTTGCGGGGCGCGGAGCCGCCCGACGACGACGGCGCGAGCGACTAGATCATGGCCGATTCACTCCAAGCGCGCGCCGAGGATCTTTTTTCCAACTTCATGGCGCCGCTCGTGCTCGGTGGAGAGCTCCGCCCGGGCAGGATTTTAGGCGCGAAAAGAGCGCTCGCGATCGGCGCGGAGCGGACGATTGGCGACATCGATCTCGCGGCGCACGTCGCGTTGGCGCGCGTTCGAGCGGCGCGAAAAATCGTTCCCGTCGATCGCGCTCCGCCCGCGACGCCGACCGAATGGGCGCTCGCGGCGTGTTTGCACGACCTCGTGCAATCGACGCATCCGTCGCTCGACGGTGCGCTGCGGAAAAGCACGGCGGCACGCGTCGTCGCGCTCGCCGA
>JAICXU010000887.1 GCA_025934595.1 Polyangiaceae bacterium
GACGGCTTCGTGCGAGCGCGCGTCGACCGTCAAGTCGTCGACCTCGGCGACGAGCTCACGCTCGACGGAAAAAAACCGCACGATCTCGATGTCGTCGTCGACCGCGTCGTCGCTTCCGAAAAATTCAAAGGGCGTCTTACCGACAGCGTCGAGCTCGCGCTGAAAATCGGCGAAGGCAGGTTGCTCGTCGCCGTCGAAGGCGAAGAGCCGTTCTGGCTGTCCGAGCGATTCGCGTGCGTCGATTGCGGCATCTCGCTTCCGCCGATCGAGCCGCGCATGTTTTCGTTCAACGGGCCTCACGGCGCGTGTCCCGCATGCGACGGTCTCGGCGCACGCGTCGTCGTCGATCCCGAGCGCGTCATCGGCGATCCGAAACGCACGCTTCGTGAAGGTGCCGTCCTCGCGTGGGGACGTCGCGCATCGGTCGCTCTCGCCACCGAGCTCTCACGCGCGGTCGCCGCCCTCGGTGTCGACCCCGACACGGCATGGGGCAAGCTGCCCGACGAAACGAAGAACGCGATCCTCTTCGGCGTCACGCGTTCCGTCTCGAAAAGCGGGAAAAAGAAGCCTTATGAAGGCATCGTGCCGCGTCTCGAAGCGCGCCTCGCGTCCGATGACAAGGATGTGGAACGCAGCGACGACGATCCGGACGCGAGCGAAGGCGGTGTCGGTGACGACGAGCTCGGACGATTCGTCGTCACGCGTACGTGCGATGCGTGCAAAGGTCGAAGGCTCCGGCCCGAAGCGCTCGCGGTCAAAATCGACGACAAAGACATCGCCGAGCTCGGGCGCATGCCGCTTCGTCATCTGCGATCGCTCGTCGACTCGCTCAGCGAGAAACCCGGCGACGACGGCGGATTTTCCACGCGCGATCGCGCCATCGCCGATCCGCTCCTCCGCGCAGTCGGAGCGCGCCTCGGCTTTTTGATCGACGTCGGCCTCGATTACTTGGCGCTCGATCGCAGCGCGCAAACCTTGTCCTCCGGTGAAGGGCAGCGCATTCGTCTCGCGACGCAAATCGGCGCGGCGCTCGTCGGTGTCCTCTACGTGCTCGACGAGCCGTCGGTGGGTCTTCACGCGCGCGACAACGCACGCCTCATCGAAGCGCAATGTCGTCTTCGCGATCTCGGAAATACCGTCATCGTCGTCGAGCACGATCGCGAGGCGATCCTCGCGTCCGATCACGTCGTCGACATGGGACCCGGCGCAGGCCTTCACGGCGGCACCGTGCTCGCGGAGGGAACACCCGCCGACATCATGCGGAATCCCAAGTCGATCACGGGCCCGTATTTGTCGGGCAAGAAAAAGCTCCACGTTCCGAGCGTCCGCAAGGCGCGCGGCAAGCACGCGGTGCGCGTGGTCGGCGCGCGTGCGCACAACCTGCGAAACGTCTCGATCGACATCCCGCTCGGGCTCTTCACGTGCATCACCGGCGTGTCGGGAAGCGGGAAATCAAGCCTGATCGTGGACACGTTGCTTCCCGCGGCGCGGGCGGAGCTCTACTCCGCGGGCGCGCCGATCGGCGAATGCGACGCCGTCGAAGGCCTCTCGCAGATCGACAAAGTGATCAGTATCGACCAAGCGCCCATCGGACGCACACCGCGATCGAATCCCGCGACCTACACCGGCGTCTTCTCGCATCTTCGCGAGCTCTACGCGGGACGTCCGGAAGCTCGCGCGCGCGGATACAAAGCCGGGCGCTTTTCGTTCAACGTGAAGGGCGGCCGCTGCGAGGCGTGCCAGGGTGACGGCGTCTTGCGCGTCGAGATGCATTTTTTGCCCGACGTGTTCGTCACGTGCGACGCGTGCGGCGGCAAGCGCTACAACCGCGAGACGCTCGAAGTGAGGTACCACGGCCTCTCGATCGCCGACGCGCTCGAGCTCACCGTCGAAGAAGCCTCGCAAACGTTCGACGCGGTGCCGCGCTTGCGCGAGCGTCTCGACGCGCTGAAACGCGTCGGCCTCGGCTATCTCACGCTCGGGCAGCCTGCAACGACGCTCTCCGGCGGCGAAGCGCAGCGCGTGAAATTGGCGCGTGAATTGGCTCGAAAAGCGACGGGCCGCACGCTCTACGTGCTCGACGAGCCGACGACGGGACTCCACTTCACCGACATCGAGGCCCTCCTCGCCGCGATGGTCGACTTGCGCGATCAAGGAAACACGGTGGTCGTCATCGAGCACAATCTC
>JAICXU010000754.1 GCA_025934595.1 Polyangiaceae bacterium
ATCCAGCGAAGCGTGTTTTTCAGCTTTTTGCTCTGAATGAAGAGGTCGTGCTCCGGCTGCAGCTCGGGAGCGGTCATAGGGCTCTTGAAGTAAAAGGACAGCCACTCTTGCGTGCCGCGGAAGCCCGCGCGCTGCGCGAGATCCATGAAGAGCGCGAGGTCGAGCACGACGGGCGCCGCCAAGATCGAGTCGCGGCAGAGGAAGTTGATCTTCATCTGCATCTCGTAACCGAGCCAGCCGAGGATATCGATGTTGTCCCAGCCCTCTTTTTGATCGCCGCGGGGCGGGTAGTAGTCGATGCGGACCTTGTGATGCAGGTCGCCGTAGAGGCCCGGATGCTTCTGGGGCTCGAAGATCGTGTCGAGCACGGAGAGCTTCGTGACCTCCTTCGCCTTGAACGAATCCGGATCGTCCAAAACCTCGCCGTCGCGGTTGCCGAGGATGTTCGTCGAGTACCAGCCGCGCACGCCGAGCATGCGGGCCTTGAGGCCGGGCGCGATGATCGTCTTCATCAGCGTCTGACCGGTCTTGAAGTCTTTGCCCGAGACCGCGACGTTCGCTTCGCGCGCGAGCTCACGTGCGGCCGGGAAATCGACCGCCATGTTCGGCGACCCGTTCGCGAACGGAACGCGCTCCTTCATGAGCGCCCACGCATAAATCTGCGAGTTCGTGATGCCCGGGTCGTTCTTCAAAAGACCCGCTTCGAACGTCTTGATCGACGCATGCACGTCGGTCGGCGGCAAATACGTTTCGGTCGATCCGCACCACACCGAGACGGCGCGTGCGCATCCGCGCTCTTTCATGAATTTCTTCACGTCGGCGCGGACCGCTTCGACCATGTCGGCCTTGTTCGGCGCCTTCTTCACGTGCGTGCCGTGAAGACGTCTCACGTACTCCGGATAAAAGACCGCTTCGTACGGCTTGATGGCGGAGAGCTCGTCTTTCACTTCCGCGAGGTGCTCGTTCGAGAGAACCTTCGCGTGCGCCGCGGACTCGTACGCCGTGTCTTCGAAGAGATCCCAACCGCCGAACTCGAGCTGATCGAGCTTCGCGAGCGGAACGAAATCTTTGATCGCCGGCGCGCGATTCTCCGTGCGGAGACCGAGGCGAATCGTGTCGAGCTGCGTGAGCGACCCGATCGGCATCGCCTTGCCACGACGAGCGAGCATCGCGCCCGCGATCGTGGTCGTGGCGACCGCTCCCATTCCGGGGAGGAGCACGGCCAACTTGCCGTCGGCTTTCGGGATGTCGGTCGGACGTTTCAATCTAGCCTCCGTGAATACTTTCTGAACGCGTGCTCGCGTTTCGGGACCACCCTCACACCAAGCACGAACAAGACCAGTCACCCAAAACGACTACGCGTGAACTGGCGAATACGACTCAAACGCGGGACCGTATAGCCCAAATATTTGCGGCGCGCGAACGCTGAAACCGATTTTTTTGCACGGGCTTTTCGACGAAAAAGGGACCTCGACACGCGGGAAGATCGCGCGCTCACTTCCCATAACCAGTTGGTTACTTTTGCGCGAGCCCCCCTTTGCGAAAGAACGGCGAAAGCCGGGACAAACGAGCCTCGAAAAACCATCCGCAATTGGACGACCGTGGCAGCGATTTCACGCTTTCCAGCGCGCGAACGGTTCACACGGGCGGCCATGCCAGCGCGTGTTAAGTAGTGCGAAAGGGAACCCTACGCGCCGGCGCTGCGTAGGAGTCTGCGCGGCCCACCTTGGAGGTCCGTCGAAGACCGAAAAAGTGTCCGCGTTGACTTTGACAGATCGGATCGCGGCGATTAGCTCTCACACGCGAAGCATGCGCCCGCGCGATCCGGAAAAAACGAAGGCTCGCATTTTGGCCGCGGCTACTCACGAGTTCGCGGCGAAGGGGTTCGATGGCGCGCGCGTCGACACGATCGCGCGGCGCGCGAAGACGAACAAGCGCATGCTCTATCATTATTTCGGCGACAAAAAGGCGCTCTTCGAGGCCATCGTCGGAAAGCTCCTCTCCGACCAGCAGCAAGTCTTCGCGGCCGCGCCGACCGAGATCGAGGACAAGATCGCGTTCCACTTCAACATGTGTCCGCAAAAGGCGAAGTGGCTGCGGCTTCTTCTCTGGGAAGCGCTCGCGTACGGCGAAGGCCCCGTGATGGCCGAGCGCGTGCGTCGCGACGCCATGGCGAAGAGCTGCGCGCAAATGCGAATCGCGCAAAAGCAGGGAAATATGATGCCCGACATGCCGGCCGAGCACGTCGCGCTCGCGCTGATGGGCATGAGCGTCTTTCCGTGGGCATTTCCCCAGATCACGCGCATGCTCACCGGAACCGCGCCCTCGGATCGCGCGTTTCAAACGCAATACACGCGTGTTTTGCGCGCGGTCACGCGTCGTCTGAAGCGGGCGGAGAAGTCGCGAGCGGGCCGAGCGCTCGAGCTATCCTGAGCCGTACGCGCCGTAATTTTCGCTGCATCCTGCGCGCTTCCGAATTTTTTGGCGCGCGGCCCGTGATAGAAATCGCGCATGGGTAGCGAGAACCTGCACGAAGAGCCGGAGCTTCTCTCCGAGGCCACCAAAAACATGCACCGCGCGATCGTCTCGCTCATGGAGGAGCTCGAGGCGGTCGACTGGTACCA
>JAICXU010000981.1 GCA_025934595.1 Polyangiaceae bacterium
CAGCCGCGCCGGCTCGGCGGGTATCGTCACGGTCACCACCGGCCTCGCGAGCGCGGCGACGCTCGCCGCCACGATGTGGGTGCTCACGAACGAGCTCTTTCAGCTCGTCGCGATCCTCCAAAGCAAAATGGCGACCGGCTCGCTCGCGGATCTCATCGGCGAGCGCAACACGCGTCTCCTCGAGCATCTCGGATTTCACCGCGCGGAGATGATGGAGCGATTGCGACGCGAAGCTGGCGCCGCCGTCGAATACGCGACGCGCGCCATCGGTCTCATTTTGGAGACGACGACCGGCGCCACGCTGGGGCTCATCATCGCGCTGATGACGATGTACTACGTGCTTCTCGAATGGGCGCACATCGCGGTTCGCCTCGAGCGCGTCTTGCCGCTCGACCCGCGACACACACGCGCGCTCATCTTGGAGTTCCGCGACGTCGGACGCAGCTCGTTCGTGGGAACGCTCGCGACGGCGCTCGTGCAAGGTCTCCTCGGCGGCATCGGCTATGCGATGCTCGGCATACCCAACGCCGTCACGTTCGGGCTCCTCACCGCGCTCGCGAGCTTCGTTCCCCTCATCGGTACCGCGATCGTGTGGGGCGCCGTCGCGATCTACCTCGCCGTCACCGATCACCTCTTGGCAGGGATTTTCCTGGCCGTTTGGGGCGTCGTCGTCGTGCAGGCGCTCTCGGATTACGTGATCCGCCCACGTCTTGTCGGCAAGAAGGGGGATGGCCATCCTCTTCTCATGCTGATCGCGCTGCTCGGCGGCATCGAGGTCTTCGGCTTGGCCGGTCTCTTCGTCGGTCCGATCTTGATGTCGCTCTTTTTGGCGGCGCTTCGCATTTACGAGCGAGAGCTCGAGATCGAAGCTGCTCTCGTGCCGCCGCCGCCTCGTCGCCGTTCGACCGATCCCGTGCGCACCGACATCGATCCCGACCTGCCGCAATCACCCGCCACGGAGACGTGATGCCCTGCCCGAGCTGCGGAAAAAACGCTCCGATCGTGTACCGCGGGATGGTTGCATACTGCACGGCATGCGGTCGCCCGCGCGCGCCGCTCGTCGAAGAGTCGGTGAACCTCGCCGGCCAACCGTCGCGCGTGGGAGGCACGGTCGCCAACGTCGCGGGTTGGCTCGTCATCGCGGGCGGCCTCGTGACGGCGCTTCTTCTCGGCGCGCTCTTCCAAGCGATCTTGCCCGCCGGCATTTTCGGTTGGGTGCTCGGCGGCATCATCGCGGTCGCCAGCGTCGGCGTCGGCGGATCACTCGTCTACGGCGGCAAGTCGCTCCACAAGAGCGGAACCGAGACGCGCAAGACGACGCACGAACGGGCGATCTTCGCGCTCGCGCAAAATCGAGGTGGAGTCCTGAGCGCGAACGACGTCGCCGCGGCGCTCGGCATGTCGGCGATGGACGCCGACGCGTTTCTCACCGAGCGCGCGAAGCAAGATCCCGATCGCGTGCGGCTCGAGGTCGACGATGCGGGCGCGATCACCTTCGTCTTTCCGCAACACGGGTGGATGGGGCCGCGTGTGGCTCCTCCTGGCGCTCCGGTCTTCGACGAAGAGCTCGTGGATCGTCATGGAAATATTTCGGCGACGAAAAAATAGCGGCGTCGCGGCGTTTGCAGCATTCGGCCTATTTTGCGGCATTTCGCGCGCCTCGTTCGCGCTCGACAAGCAAGGCAGCGCGCACGGCGGCGCGGTCGAGAACGACGACGAAGAGAAGCTCGATGTCGAAGGAGCGCTCACGCTCGGCACCGCGCTCGTCAACGACACGTATGCCGCGCGTCCCGACAATACGGGTATCGCATTCATGCGCTATGCGGGACACGCCGACGTCGATCTGATCGGCCGCAAGCTCTCGATTCCTCTCGACGTGAACATGTTCACCGATCGCGATCGTCGAGGGGCGGGGATCCTCGCGCCGTCGGAGCTCGATC
>JAICXU010000275.1 GCA_025934595.1 Polyangiaceae bacterium
CGGCGATCGCCGGAGGTGGATCGATGCTGGCCGGCGTCGGAGAAAACGAAATCGATCTCGTCGATGTAGCCGCAAAGAACGTCTCGCATTTTCCGCTCGAGGGCGCGGCATTCGCGGCGCTCGATTCGAAGGGCCACCTTTTCGCGGCGACGAGGCGTGCGCTCTACGTCGCCAAGCCGGAGGGGCTCGCGCTTCTCTTCGAGGCGGACGAACCGACGATCCACGGGCTGGTTGCATCGGGCGACAGCATTTGGTTTGCGGACGGATCGGCGCTCGGCGTCATCGATGGGGATCGCGTCGCCGAGGTCGGTGGCAATCTGATCGCCAAAGACGCGACGCTCGTCGCGTCGCCGAGCGGAGACGTTTGGGTCGTCGATGGAGAGGCCCTCCAACGGTTCGCGCGTACGGATCAACGTGCGAAGCTCTCGACCGTGCTTTCGTGGAGCGACGGCATTCAGCCCATTTTCGCGCGCTCGTGTGCGGGATGCCATTTGCCCGGCGGCGTCTCCGGCACCGATCTGTCGACGAACGACGCATGGATATCGGAGCGTGACGAAATTCGAGACCGTGTCGTTTCCCAGCGTTCGATGCCGCCGCCTGGCCATCCACTATCGGATGCTGACCGCGATGCGATCCGCGCATGGCTGGACGCCGCTCAGAGATAATCCTGCAACCGTCTCTGCGCCGACGCGGCCCGCGGAATCGGCCGATCGTGCGGCTCAACCACCGTCGCTCGATCCGAGATCGCGCTCCGCTTGCCGGAGCGCGTCGGTGTGTCGTCGCAGAGCTTCGAGCTCTCGCTCATAGTCGCCCTCGATCATGAGGAACGTGTAGAAACCGAAGCCGCACATCATCAGGCCTGTGAGGAAGGAAGCGACGCCGAACCAAACTCCCCAAATGAAACCGAGCGCGCCCACGAGCGGAATGGCGACGAAGATCTTGAAGTAGACGGGCCGCTGTCGAGCATCCTTCGCTTGGAGCCCCTCGATGCGTCGAATCCACGCCTCGTACTTCGAAAGCTGCGTCTCACTCATCTGAGGCCGTGGCGAGAGATCATTTTTCGGGTGTAAGCATTCGGCGCGCCAAACGCAGAATCTCTCGAAACCGGAGCGAGCGCTCGAAGGGGCCCGTGCACGTTCGCGACTCGCGTCGTGATGCGGCGCTCTTCCGCGCATCGCGTTCGCGCGATCGCGCCAAAATGGCGTAGCTCACGATCGGTCCGTCAGCGGGGAGATGCCCTCGCCTGGAGGTCTGGCGTGGCCCCGTCGTGGGGTCTATTGTTCGAGCCGTGCCACGCTCGAAACGCCAGATTGACATAGTCCTCGAACCGGTCATGCAGTCGGCTGCGATGCGCCAACTTGACAGGGTGGTTCGAACCGTCGCCGCCAAGGACGTCGTCGTCACCTTCTTGGGTGAGAGCGGCACCGGCAAGGAAGTCTTCGCGCGTCGCCTTCATGATCTGTCGGATCGACACCGCGCTCCGTTCATCCCGATCAATTGCGCCGCCATCCCGGAGTCGCTTTTCGAAAGCGAGCTCTTTGGACACGAGAAGGGCGCATTCACGGGTGCGAGTGATCGCGCGCGCGGAAAGATCGAAGCGGCGGTCGGCGGCACGCTCTTCTTGGACGAGATCGGAGAGATGCCGCTCGGGGCGCAGGCCAAGTTGCTCCGCTTTCTCGAGAGCCGAAAGTTCATGCGCGTCGGCGGGTCCACCAAGATCTCGGTCGACATTCGTATGGTCACCGCATCGCTGCGGCCGCTCGAAGACGAAGTGAAGGCGGGTCGCTTTCGTGCCGACCTGTTCTACCGCGTCGAAGGCATCACGTTGCGGGTGCCGCCGCTCCGCGAACGAATCGCCGACATCGGTCCTCTCGTGAGCCAGTTCGTCGCCGAGGTTTCGGCGAAACACGAAACGAAGCCGCCGCGTCTTACTCGCGCGACGGCCGCCGCGTTCAGAGCGTACGATTGGCCCGGCAACGTTCGAGAGCTTCGAAATGTGATTCAGCTCCTTTGTCTCATGTGCGAGGGAAAACAAGCTCGCGTGCACGACTTGCCGGAGCGAATGCGCCGCGCGGACGAGCACGAGCGAATGAGCGCCGCGAGACCGCCGCGCGTCGCCGAATCGCTCGAGGTACGACTGGACCGCCCGCTGGGCGAGACGATCGACGAAGTTCTCCACGCAGCTTTGTTGCTCGAAAACGGAAACCGATCGCGCGCCGCTCGCCGGCTCTCCGTGAGCTTGCGCACGATGCAGCGCTACGCCTCACGCGCGAACGTCATCTCTCCGCGCTAGCGTGCGCTCGAATCGCGTCGAGGATGTCCCAGCCGAACGACGGCCGCGGCAAAATCACGACCCGAGCCTCGCCGTTCGGTGCCGTCGCGGAAGCGACACGACTCGGTTCGCGCGTCACAAGAATGGACAAGAGCGGAGGGCTGGCTCGACGCAATTTTCGAACGAGAGTAGCGACTTCGCCGAGATCGAAGTCGTCGGGAAAAATCACCGCCGCGCGAACGCCCTCGGGTGCAACGAGCTCGGCGTCACTCAAGAGGTTGACCGATTGCGACGAAATACCGGCATCCACCAAGTAGGTCTGAAGCCCGTCCCTCGTCTCGGGATTGGCGCTGACGATCGAAACGAGAAATCGATTTCTTCTGGGCTTGCGAGCCGCCTTCGCCGTGGTCACGACGCAAACGCAAAGCAACGCGGGTGCCGCTTGTGTTTGGGCCGCGTTTCGTGGCCAAGGATCGTGATTGAGGACGCGTGCGCGGAAAGCGACACGTTGTCGTATCTGATCCCGTGACATGCGGCAGGGCACGCCGACATGACCGGCCGAAACTGCCCGTTCATCCGAGGTTTGGCTAGTTGCGTTCGCGAAGGGAAAGCCGGGAGATTGTGCGATCGTCGCGAGCTCACGTGGGGCATGCATAGTGCTTGGGGCGGAAGACATGAGCCTTCCGACTCGCGTGACGATCGTCTCCGTAGACAGGAGCACGATCGACGCGCTCACCGATGTTTTTTTCAGTGCTGGCGTCGTCGTATGTGCCTCGGCGTCATCCGTGGCCGCCGTTCTCCGCCTGGGCGATCTCTCGGGCGTCGTCGTCGTCGTCGACGACCCTCTCGAAGGGCTAGGTGTTGCACGCGCTCGTGTGCGCGACCTCGTCGAGGCGAACATCCGCCTCGTCCTGGTGGTCGATCGAGATGACCTGGCCGCGGCCGCGCGGACCTTGGGAGTGGTCGTCGTTTCACGTCGCGCGGATCGCGCTCAACTGCTCGCGGCCGTGTCGCAGCCGTCCGTCGTCACCGATGTCTCCGACGTCGAGCTTCCGTTCACCGACTGAGCGCACCGACCGCATAACCGAGCAGCGCGGCGGTGGTTCCGATCGCCGCGAGCTCGAGCCCATTCGCGACCACGCGACCTGTCGTCATCTTGCCTTTGTACGCGCCGAGCACGAAGAGCACGGCCGCCGACACGATGAGAGCCGCCCACATCGCTATCGATGCCCGAAAAGCCAGAAACGGAAGGAGCGGTAGTAGCGAGCCCACGAGCGACGACGCTCCGACGATGATCGCGGATCGAAAGCTCGCGGCGCGATCCGCATCCACGAGGCCGTGCTCCTCGGCCATCATGACCGCTACCCATACGTCGGGCCTGCTCGTGATCGTCTCTACGATGCGCTCGAGGAGGTCGCCGGAGAATCCTTTCTTCACATAGATCCGTCGGACTTCTTCTCGCTCGAGCGCCGGCACCGCAGCGATATGCCGATATTCGCGCGCCCTCTCTCCTCTATAAAGATCGCCCGCAGCCACCGTCGACGTGTAGGCGACAGCGGCCATGGAGACCGATTCGGCGATCGCCGCAGCGAAGCCGGCGACCAATACGACTCTCGCGCTTTGGGTGGCCGCCGCCACGCCGAGAATGACGCCGAGGACGTTGACGAGGCCGTCTTGTCCTCCGAGAACGACGTCCGTGAGCCAGCGTGAGCGACGATGCGGATCTCGGATTTCGTGGTAGTCGCGCTCGACGCTTACGTCCCTCGTCTCGAAGCTCGACGATGAGAACGACATGGGCGCTTCTTCTCAGACTGCCTGTTGTGCGAGGTCTCCACGCTTTTCGCGCGAGCTCGGACAGTGTTTGTGAAGACGCGCTGCGAGGACGAGCATCGCGCCTCCGAAGAACACGGCGTAGCAGCCGAGAAAGGTGACGATGGCGACTGCGCTGCGCGCCGGCCAAATGATCATCCCGGTTCCGAGCGCCAGCGAGAAGAGCCCGGCGAAGATCAGCGAACGCTCTTCTTTGAGATGCTTTCGCATTCGCGCCGCCGCCGAGAGCTCGAGGAGACCCGTGATGATGGCCCAGAAGGCGATCAGATCGACGACGACGACGACCGCGGGTCCCGGCCAAAACAAGGCCGCCACGCCGACGCCGATTCCGACCATGCCTTCGAGGAGCCAGAGCTTGGCCGGCTCGTGACGTTCCAATCCTGCAACGATCGCGAGCACCGCATCAGCGAGGACATAAGCCGCGAAAAGGAACACGAGCGCGGTCAGCGTGATCGCGGGCAGCAGCAACGCCGCTACTCCGAAGATGAGCCCGGTGACTCCGCGCAGGGCGACAGGCCGCCAGCTCGGAACGATCTCGATGTCGATGAAGGTCTTGTTGGACATGGAGCGGTGTGGGTGCATTCGTCGTTCCACAGCCCGCGCGCGTGTGGGCTCGACAAAATCCGGAATGATGACATTCGCGGCCGCGCGACAGCGGCGCGATTGGCGCGAACCGTGCGCAGCGACGCAAGACGTGCGCGGCAGTCCTTTCGAACCGCGCGATTTTCAGGACACGTGCTGCCTGCCGCATTTTGCCGCGCCAATGGACTGGCGCTTGCTCAATCGATCCGCATGAGGGACACGAGCCGCGCACCGAGAGCTCTCGATGTGATCGTCGTGGATGACGAAGCTTCTCTTTGCGACGGCTTGCGCGGTTACATCGAGGGCCTCGGTCACGCGTGTAGGACGGCCTATGACGGGACTTCCGCGTGGCGAATGCACGAAGCGATGCCCGCTGATCTCATCCTGAGCGACTGGTCGTTGCCGGGGATGAGCGGCATTGCTCTCTGTCGCAGAGTGCGGGCGGCGAAGTCCCGCGCTGCGTACACGTACTTCATTTTGATGTCGAGCTTCGCCGACCAAGCGCATTTCATCGAGGGCCTCCAGGCCGGTGCCGACGACTACCATCGAAAGCCCGTCGACCTCGCGGAGCTGACGGCGCGACTCGCAACCGCGGCCCGCGTCATCGACGTCTACCGTGAGCTGGCGAACCGCAATCGCGAGCTTCGCCGGGACAGCCAGCGCGCGCTTCGAAGCGCGCGGACGGACCCCCTAACGAACATCGCAAACCGCCTCGCGATGGAGGAGGAGCTCAGCACCGCGATCGGACGTGCAGCAAGGTATGGACATCGCTATTCACTCGCGCTTTGCGACGTCGACCAATTCAAGATGTACAACGATC
>JAICXU010000343.1 GCA_025934595.1 Polyangiaceae bacterium
ACGTCGGCCACCGCTTTCACGCGCGGAATCGTGAGTGACGCGCGCGCGGCGACCAGATGAAGCGCAGTCGTCAGCTTTCCGAACGACACCTTCATCTCGACGAGCGAAGTCGGCAGCGCCGCGCGATTTTCGAACCGCCCGAGAATGACCGCACCGACGCCCGCCTCCGCCGCGCGCAGCTGCACGATGTAGTCGTCCGACGCGAACACCGGCGCGAATCCTGGAATCAGCGCTGCGAGCTCCCGATTCGGCGGAAGATGTTCGAAGGGCTTCGCCCAGCCGATCCATGGAACGTCGGCGATCGAATAGTTGCGGGGCAGCGACGCGATCAGCTCGCGCGTGGCGTACGCGGCGACAGGGTGCACGTTGCTCGCGAGCACGACCAGATCGCGTTGCGTCGTCGGTCGCTCTAGCGACTCGCTGCGCAGCGCGAGGTCCGCATCGCGACGCACGAGATCGACGTAGCGCACTGTGGAGACGATCTCGAGACGGACCGCGGGTAGCGATTCGCGGAGCCGTGCCGCGAGCGGTGCCAAGAATTGATAAGCGACTCCCGGTGGCGCCGTCACGCGCACGGGGCCACTCGGCTCGGTGTCGATGTCGTCCGCGATGCGCTGCAGCTCTCCAGCTTGCTCCGCCATGCGCTGCGCGGGCGCGATCAGGCGTTCGCCAAAGCTCGTGAGGGCGACGCCTGCGACACTTCGAACGAAGAGAGGCTCGCCGAGATTCGCTTCGAGCTCCGCCAGCTGCCGGCTCACGGTGGGCTGGGTGACGCCGAGAGCCTTCGATGCTCCGCTCAAGCTCTCCGACTCCGCGACTGCCAAAAACAGCTCGATTTGCGCCCAATTCATATGCACTCGCGTATGGTAGCATGCGTATTTACGCACTTTCCATGCGTAACCGTAGATGGCATCTTTTTCTTCGTCGCAAGCACCTCACGGAGAAAACACCATGTCATTCATTCTCGGAACGCTGCTCTTCGTCGTCGTCGTCGGTCGCATCGACTCCCGCCTCCCGTGGCCGCGCGCATCGAAAGGTGGTGCGTCGTGATCGCCGGTCACTTCGGATTTGCCGCCGCCGTCAAAGCGAAGGCGCCGCGCGCTCCCTTGTGGGCGCTCATGCTCGCCAGCGTCTGGATGGACGTCATCTTCGTGCCGCTCTTCCTGGCGCACGTGGAGACGATCGACGTGATCGGCGGCGGCGCACCGCGATATGGAAACGGAATCATCCACGCCGACTGGACACATTCCCTCGTCGGCGCGCTCGTCATCTCGGCTGCGTTCGCCCTCGTCGCGAATCTATTTTGGGATCGCGTCGTCGCGCTCGTGCTCGGCGCGGTCGTGTTCTCGCATTGGCTCCTCGACTTACCGATGCATCATCACGACATGCCGCTTCTCCCCGCGAACGCAGGCCACTTGCCGCTGCTCGGTTTCGGGCTTTGGTCGTGGCCGCTCGCTTCGATGCTCGTCGAGCTCGCGCTCGTCGCCCTTGGTGCGTTTCTCTATCGACGCGCAGCGGTCTCTATCGCGAAGGATGACGTAGCCGCAAAGAATCGCGCGAATGTTTCGTCGCTCGTCCTTCTCGCTTCCGGTGTCGCGACGCTTGCGTTCAACGTAGCGGGCCAATGAGATAGACGCGCTCGCGGGACGACGTTTCGCGATGAGCGGTCGCAGCTGCTGCACTATTTCGGACGAATCATCGTGTTAGAGTCGCGCGCCGTGATCATGAAACGGTTTCACCTCGCGCTGACCGTCGCCGCCTTTTTCGTCGGTTGTGCACCGTCCGCTCCTACGCCCAATCGCCCGTCGTCGCCGCATGCCAAGGACACGAAGGACGCGAGCACGTACGCCGCGATCGAGACGAGTCACTTCACGATTTTGAAAGGCAGCGACGCCATCGGCAGCGAAATATGGAACGTTTCGCAGCTCGCCGACGGATCGCGCACGAACGACTTCACGACCACCGCCGATCTCGGTCAGGGCAAGGTCGTCGTGAAAGGAACGCTCCACCTCGATGCGAGCTCGTCGATTCACGACGCGCGGATCGACGTGCAAGGCGGCGATCCTTCGTCGATCGCGCTCGCCTCCGAGCGTACCGACGCCGGAACGAATCGCTTGGTCCTCACCGCGACGCATCCCGGCAAGCCGGCCGAAGTCACGCACGATACCGAGAGCAGCCGAATCCTTTTGGCGAAGCCTTCCATGTCCGGGATGTTTCCGATCTGTCGCAGCTCGTTCGTCTCGCAGGGTAGCTCGTTCGACGTATTTCCGGGCGCGAAAGTGCGCGTTCTCGCCATTCGTCCTTTGGACGGCGGCGGGAGGGCAATTATTTTGGACCTCGCGAGCTCGTTGCGACTCGAGATTGGTTGTGAAGGCGAACGCGTCTCGGTCGTGCGCGTTCCAATCCACAATATTTCGTACCTTCGCGACGCCGCCGACGCGACGCTCGCAGCCATGCAATCGCTGGATGAGCGGAAAAAACCCGCCATTCCCGATTCGCTCGTCGAAGAAGATCGGACGGTCGACGTTCCCGCGAAGGGCACCGACGTCGCCGCCACTCTCTCGTGCAGCTTCGTGCGCCCGAAGGCTTCGGCGACGGCAAAGCTTCCGGCAGTCGTGTTCGTGACGGGCTCCGGCCCCCAAGACCGCGACGAAGATACGGTGGGTCCGGGTGGGCTCAAGCTCGCGATCTTCAAGACGATGGCGATTCGATTGGCCGACGCGGGAGTCGCTTCGCTTCGCTGCGACGATCGCGGAACCGCAAAATCGACGGGCACTTTTTCCGCGGCCACACTCGAGACTTTCGTTCGCGACGCCCACGCGACCGTCGACGCCGTTCGCAAAGAAAAAGTCGTGGACCCGGCGCGCGTGGCGATCGTCGGGCACTCGGAGGGCGGCGTGATCGGACCGCGCGTCGCGGCTCAGGACAAGTCTCTGCACTCGCTCTTGTTGATGGCGGCGCCGGGCGAGAGCCTCGCGGATATCGGCGTGAAGCAGCTGCAGCGATCGCTACGCACGGCGGGCGCGTCGGCCGACAAGATCGCAAAAGAGGTCGCGGCATCCACCGCCGTGATCGACGCGATTCGTTCCGGAAAGCCGTTGCCAGAGTCGCTCGAGCCGGGAGAGAAAGCGGCGATCGAAAAGCAGCGCGCGTGGTTGCAGAGCGAGCTCGTGAACGATCCACTTCGCGTCATCGCAAAGGTGAAGTGTCCCGTCTTCGTTGCGCAAGGCGCGAAGGACGAGCAAGTCCCGCCCGAAGACGCCGGCGCGCTGCTCGAGGCGCTGCAGAAGGCGGGCAACAAAAATGCGAAAGCGAAGACGTATCCGGAGCTCAGTCACCTCTTCGCTCCGACGAAAACCGGAAGCATGGCCGACTACTCGGATCCGGACATCGACATGAGCGAAGAGTTTCTCGGAGACGCCGTCGCATTCCTTTCCGCAACGCTCAGGAAATAATCTTGGGGCGGTCGCGCGCGATCACATGGCGCGGCGACGGGCGCATCGATTCGGTCCGCAGCGGCTGCGGTTGCGTGATCGGCGAGTTTGAAATTAAGCGCTACTCGTGACGCAGAGCTTCGATCGGATCGAGACGTGACGCGCGGCGCGCGGGAAAAAATCCGAATCCGATTCCGATGGCGGCGGAGACGAGCACGCTCACGACGAGCGCGGCGGGATCGATGCCCATTTTCCAATCGAGCACGCGTGCGATGCCGCTGATGACGACACCGCCGAAGGCCACACCGGCGAGGCCACCGAGCAGGGAGAGAACGACGGCCTCGACGAGAAATTGCGTACGAATGTCGGCCTCGCGCGCGCCGATGGCCATGCGAATGCCGATCTCGCGGGTTCGCTCGGTCACGCTGACGAGCATGATGTTCATGATGCCGATGCCGCCTACGACGAGGCTGATGCCGGCGACGGCGACGAGAAGCACCGTCAAAATCACGTAGATCGCGCCCTGCACCGACTGCATGTCCTTCTGCGTTTGGATCTCGAAATCGGGCGGCGCGCCTTCCGCGATGTGATGCCTCTGGCGAAGCACGGACGTGATTTGCGCGACCGCGCGATCCGTCGTGTCCGACGACGTGCTCGCGAAGACGAGGTTGTTCACTTGGCCCGGCGCGGCATGCACGAAGCGCGAACGCATTCCGCCGATCGGCATGATGATGACGTCGTCTTGATCGTTGCCGAAGATCTCGCCTTTCGGCTCGAGCAACCCGACCACGGTGTAAGGGAAATTGCCGACGCGGATGACGTGGCCGATCGGATCTTGATTTCCGAAGAGATGATTACGCACGGTTTGCCCGAGCACGCACACCTTTGCTTTCGTCGCTTCGTCGTGCTCGTCCCACGCGCCGCCGCGCGCAAATCCCCAATTGTGGAGCGCGAAGAAAGACATGTTCGAGCCGAGGAGGCTCGTCGACGTGTTGCTGTCGCCGTTCACGACGAGCGCGCGTGCTCCGATCTGCGGGTGAAACGCGGCGACACTGACCGACTCGCGCAAGACCGCGCGACCGTCTTCTTCGGTCATGCGTCCGTTGCCCTTCGCACGAGCGCCGGAAACGACCGCGCGATCGGGTCGTACGAAAATGAGGTTCGTACCGATCGACTCGAGCTGATGTCCCACCGAGTCGCGCGCGCCGGCGCCGAGCGCGGTGACGATGATGACGGCGGCCACGCCGATCAAGATGCCGAACACGGTGAGCGACGCGCGCAAAAGATTGCGCTGGATCGCATAGAGCGCGATGCGGATCGCCACGAAAATGCGCCTCATCGTCCGATCCTCGGGCCGAGGCTCATTCCGTCCGTAGCGCGTCGATGGGATCCATCGTGGCCGCTCTCCGCGCGGGCAAAAATCCGAACACGACGCCGATCATTCCGCTCGTGAAGAGCGCGACGCCGA
>JAICXU010000428.1 GCA_025934595.1 Polyangiaceae bacterium
AGAGGGGTTCCCAGGCAGGATTGGCGTGAGCCATGACGACGATGGTAGCGCGTCGTCAGCGCTTCGTGTCAGCCGCTGTTTTTGGCTTACTTGAACGCCAGATCCATATGCCGTGCGCAAGAAGCTCGGCCACCTCCATGTGACCATCGATCGCGCAAAGGTGGAGGGCCGTGTTTTCCCAGGTGTCGACGCTCGGCTCGACGCCC
Source organism: Polyangiaceae bacterium (assembly GCA_025934595.1). GTDB lineage: Bacteria > Myxococcota_A > Polyangia > Polyangiales > Polyangiaceae > JAICXU01. The sequence continues at coordinate 207 of JAICXU010000428.1, forward strand.
TGTGCGAGGAGCTTCTTGACCTCACCGGCTCGGCCTTCTTCCGCCGCGATCAGCAATGGATTTTTCTCTTCTGCCCGTCAACGTACTCGATTACCGACACGGGCAGCCGGAGCGAATGAAGGGCTGGGCACGCTTCCTTTTTTCTCGGACAATCCACGAGCATGCCGTCCCTGAAAGATCAGCTTCTCAAGTCCGGGCTCGCCTCCAGCGCCGACGCAGAACGAGCCGCTCGCGAAAAAGTCGAGGCCGCAGAAACCGCACACACGGACGCGGAAGAAACGGAGGCAGCGGCGCACGGAGCGAAAGCGCGCGCATATCCGAACGCGCGCCTGATCACGCTCGCCGAAACACGCTCGCTCTTCGACGCGCAAGCCGACCGACTGCACGCGGCGGAAACGGACGCGAACGTCGATGGTGTCTTGGACATGGAAATCTTCACGCTTCCGAGCGTGCAAGTCGTCGAAGGAGATCTCGCGCTCGACGAGCTCGTGCTCGAGGCCGAAGGTTCGAATCTGCTCGTGAAGGGTAACGTGCGGATCGCGGGGACACTGCGGCAAGAATTTCGTGCCGGCGGGCTCGTCGTTTTTGGAAATCTCACGGCCAAGAACGTCGTGACGACGGGCAGCATCCTCGTTTTCGGCGATCTCGACGTACCGGGGACGCTCTTCGGCAATTGCACGAACTACGAGACCGACGTGCTCGGACACGCGAACGTGGGCACGTTGATTTCGGCGAAAGAGCACCTCTTCGCGTTCTGGGCAACCTACGCGGTGACGAATGTCGTCGACGTGCGCGGCGGCACCCCGAATCTCGATCTCTACGGCGGCGAAGAGAAGCAGCTTCGCGCGGACGTGAATCCGTTCGAGGAAAAGAGCGTCGCTCGATCGCTCGCGGAAAGCGGTTCGTTGCTGGCCGACTGAACGCCGCTCGTCGTGCCCGAAAGCGGAATCAGCAGAAATCGCCGAGGCGGATTTTCGTGCGGTCGTCCTCGTTTTCCTCGAGCTCGGCGAGCAGCGCCGCGACCTTCTTCGCGGAGGCGATCGCCTCAGCGCGATGCGATGCGAAAGCTTGGCGGACTTGCAGCGTTTCTCGAGCGCCTTCCATGCGGCAACCGTGTCCATGCGCCGAGGCTAGATCTCGGAAGCGCGAACGTCGACCGAGGTTGTTGCTACTCTCGGGCGGCCATGTCCGAGCCCCGAGGAGCAAGCCGGACGGCGATTTTGATCGCCGGTTACCGCGCGCGCGCGAGCGCAAAGCCGAATCCCATCTGCAGCGATCCCTGGGCGGCAGCGCTCGCGGGCGCCGAGGGCGAAGCGCTGACGGCGAGCCTCGATCGCGTGTTCGTGCCGATGGAATTGTGGGTGGCGGTGAGGACGGCCTATCTCGACGCGCACGTCTCGTACGCGATGTCGCACGGCACGACGCAGATCGTCCTGCTCGGCGCCGGGCTCGATACGCGCGCGGCGCGCCTGAAAAAAGAGGGCGTTCGCTTCTTCGAGGTCGACCATCCCTCGAGCCAAGCCGACAAGCGGCGACGGCTCGCCTCGATCGCGAGCTACCCGGAAACCGCCGCGACGTACGTGACATGTGACTTCGCCGAGAACGACGACTTCATCACGCCGCTCGTCGAACATGGATTTCGCACGGACGCGCCCGCGTTGATTCTCTGGGAAGGCGTGACCCCTTACCTGCCCGAGCCCGCGGTGCGCGCGACGCTTCGCTCGATCGCGATGCGATGTGATCCGCGAACGGTCGTGATCTTCGATCATCTCCTGAAAAAAGCGATGATCCGCGACGCCGAGATCGAAAAGGACGACGCGCGCGCGTTCGTCGATCGCTTGGGCGAGCGCGTGCTCTGGGGAACGAACGACCCCTTGCCTCTCCTTCATGAGGAAGGATTTCGACATGTGCGCAGCCTGTCGTTCGACGAAGCCTGCCTGACGCTCACCGGCACGTATGCCCGCGAGCGCGAGTTTCGTTTTCAGCGCATGGTGATCGCGAGCCGCACGCCTTCGACGTTCATGTGGTGAGCTCGCGCCGAACGATGTTCGCGCCAAGGACGAGCGCTTTGAGCTTCTCGGCCGCGCACACGCGCGGAAGCTGCTTCATTCCGCAGTCGGTGGTCACGGTGACGCGATCGGGAGAGACGAAACGCAGGACCTTGCGAATGCGCTCGGCGACTTGCTCGGGCGCTTCGATCTCGAGCGAGCGAACGTCGATGACGCCCACCGCGATCGATTTGTCTTTCGGCAGATCGGCGAGGAGCGACGCGTCTTCCATTTCTCGGCACGCGAAATCGAGCACGAACTCGTCGACGTCGACGTCGAAGTAATGCGGCAAGACCTTCGCGTAGCCGCCCGCCGTCATGCCTTGCATCTTGCTGCCCCACACGTTTCCCAGGCAAAAATGCCAGGATTTGCGCGCGGAGACGCCGGCGAGCGTCTCGTTCACGATCTCTTTCACCCACGCGAAATCTTTGTCGCCGGTCAGCGTCGGAATCCACGCGCCGAGGTCTTCGAGCTGCACGTGCTTGCATCCCGCCGCGACGACGTCGTGAATTTCGGCGGAGAAAATTTTGCTGAGCGCACGCGACAGCTCGTAACGATCCTTGATGGGGCCGCCTTTGAAATGCGCGAGCGTCGAGAGCTGCACCGGGCCGGCGCCGACGCACGCTTTGATCGGACGCGTCGTGTTGCGCGCGGCGAAACGATAAAGCGCCGCGAGGCGAATCGGTCCGCGCGTCACCGGCCCTTCGAGCGCGACGCCGCCGACCTCTTCGAGCGCCCACACGTCACGCGCCTTCGCTTTCGCCGCCGCCGGATGCGGGAGCTTCTCGGATCCGAATCCGCCTATGCGCTCGAGCCAATACCAAAGAAACGATCCGATCCCCATGCTGTAGTCGTCGAACCACATTTGTCCGTCGGTCACGATGTCGAGCCCGGCGCGCTCTTGATCGCCGAGCACGACGCGCACCGCGTCTTCGAACGCTTCGGCGTGATGAATGACTTTGAACGCCTCGAGGATGTCGCGCCCTGCGAGCTGATCGCGAAACCACGCCGGCCGCGGATACGAGCCCACCATCGTCGTCGGAAGAAGAACGCTCATGGCGCGATGGTCGTGAGCGCGCCGCGCGGTGTCAATACTTCGCGGAGAAATGCCGCCGCAACGTGACGTCGAGGCTGCTCTGCACGAGCCTCAAGACGCTCTCGCATTCGGAATCGTCGAGCCGCGCGCACCGCTTGAATTCCTCGCGAATCGCGCGCGCGAGCGATTCTCTTGCCGACGCGAGCCGTCGCGCGGCCGTCGCGCGATGCACGTCGTAGAGCTTCGCGAGCTCGTCGATGCCGAGGCCGTCGATCGTGTGTTGGCGAAGGAGCATCGCGTCGGCGCGCGGCATGGCGTCGATCGCGATCTTCACCGCCTCGTGAAAATGCGCTCCGTATTTCGCTTTGAGCAACATGAGCTCGGGATCGGCAGCCGCGCGCTCGGCGATCTCTCCCGCTTCGGATTCGGGCGCGTCGCGTTTCGATTTTTTCAGCACGCGGAGACCGATGCGCGTCGCCGCCACGCGAAGCCACGCTTTCAAATCTCCCGTGCCGTCGTATTGGGCGATGCGCGGCGACTCTCCGGCGAGCACGTCTCGCCACGTCGACTGCAGGACGTCGTCGATTTGCGAAGGCGTCAGACGCAGGCCCGAGAGCGCTTTGCGGAGGTAGGGTCCGAAGCTCTCCTCGAGCGATCGCGCCGCTTCGGGATGATGCGCCGCCGCCGCACACACGATGAACAGATCCGAAATGCGGATCGCTTGCGACGCGGGTTTCGTCGCCAAAAATGCGGCAAATTGCGCATCGTCGACATCGACGCGCGGCCACGCACGACGGGCCTCGGCGAGGCTTTCGGCAACGGGCGCGACCGGCATTCGCAACACCTTAACATGCGGCGCGCTCGTGTCCTTCGGAGGCAACCATGGTAAAGCGCCGAGCGGTCATGAGCGCCTGCCCTTCGGAAGCGAGGCTCGTCGCCTATGCGACGGGCGAGACGCCCGCGGCCGATCGCG
>JAICXU010000111.1 GCA_025934595.1 Polyangiaceae bacterium
AAGAGATCGGATCGCTTCCGCAAGAAGTGAAAGACCTCACGCCGGGAGATCACAAGATCAAGCTCTCGGGCGATCGCTACGAGACGCTCGAGAAGAACGTCACGATCGCAAAAGACGAGATGCAGGATCTCGGCACGATGACGCTCAAGGTGACGAAAGGCAAAGCCACCATCTCGCTCGGAACGCCTGGCGCACGCGTCTACATCCTCTCGAACGGCGACCGCCGCGAGCTGCCGCCGTCGTTCCCGATCGGCGTCGAGCTCGATCCGAACAAGGCGTGGAGCATCAACGCCCAAAAAGCGGGATTTCAGGACTACAACCAGCCGATCAGCTTTGCAGACGGCGTCGCCGAGAAATCGTTCGACGTGACGCTCACGCCGAAGAGCGCGGCCGCAACTCCGCCGGTCTCGCACAACTCGACGCCGAGCACGCCGAAGCCGCCGAAGACCACGTCGAGCGAGACGAGCTCGAGCGAGTCGTCGTCGGGCAGCTCGGCATCGACGGGCGGCGAAGCGTTCCTCACGATGAACTCGCTCCCTGCATCCGCGGTCGTCCTCGACGGCAAGCCGCTCGGTCAGACGCCGCAGATCAAGGTGTCGGTCCCGGCCGGCGAGCACACCATCACGTTCATCAACTCGGACCAAGGTCTGAAGAAGACGATGAAAGTGACGGTCGGCGCCGGCGAAACGAAGCCGGTCATCGCGAAGCTGAAGTCCGAATAGACAAAAAAGGAAACGTCGAAATGAAAACGGCTCCGCGCATCGCACGGAGCCGTTTCGTTTTTTGGAAGCGCGAAGCTGGCTACGGGAACGTGCTTCACCCCGGAAAGAGGTGGAAGTAGGGCTTCGCCTCCGCGAGCACGCGCTTGAACGATGGGCGCGCTTCCAGCCGCGCGAGATAAGCGGCCGTGTTTTTCCGATCGCCGATGGGGACGAGCCGGTTCGCATAGTGGAGCGCCGGCGCCGCCGCGCAATCCGCAAGCGTGAAGGCTTCGCCCGAGGCCCACGTGCGCGTCGACATTTGTCGTTCGATCACCCCGTACGCTTTTTCGATCGACTCCTTCGCTTTCGTGACGCCGAGCGGATCTTTCTGGTCCGCGGGACGCAATTTGTCGGCGACGATCTTTTGCATCGGCTCGTGCACGTACATGTCCATGAAGCGATCCTGAAATCGCGTCTCGAGCGCAGCCTCCGCGTCGGCGGGCAGGAGCTTCGTGCGGCCCCCATGATGCTGATCGAGATATTCGATGATGATGCTCGATTCGATGACGACCTTGTCTCGCGCGCGATCGTGCAGCACGGGAAACTTCGCGAACGGCCAAAACCTCACGAGCTCTTCGTACGCCTCGGGGTTCGCCTGCTCGATGAGGTGCGACTCGAACTCGATCTCGTTTTCGTAGAACGCAACGAGGACCTTCCAGCAGAAGGACGCCAGGGGATGAAAATAGAGATGAAGGTTTCGTTTCTCGCTCATAGCGAAGCAAGAGAGCACGCCAGAGGCCGCCGCGCTCGTCCGAATTTCGGCCCGCCGCCGATCGCTGATAAAAGGAAGGAATGGCCGGCCCTCCCCGCGCGCGTTTGCTCGTCGTCGACGACGAGCAAGGACTTCGCGACATGCTCGCCATCCTCTTCAAACGCGAAGGCTTCGACGTCACGCTCGCCGGCGGCCTGAAATCGGGCGTCGACATGGTCAACGGCGCGAGCGAGCCCTTCGCGCTCGTCTTCACGGACTTGATGATGCCCGACGGCTCCGGCTTGGATCTCGTCACGGCCGCGCGCGAGCGAAGCGCACGCACCGAGGTCATCGTGATGACGGCGCACTCGACGATCGAGACCGCCGTCGATGCGATGCGCCGCGGCGCCTACGACTTCATCACGAAGCCGTTCTCCACGTCCGTCGTGCGCGAGCTCGCACGAAAAGCGCTCGAAAAGCGCGACATCGTCGCCGAGAACGAAAAGCTCCGCGCCGAGGTCGCACGCACGCGCGGCCGCGATCTGCTCGGCAAGAGCGAATCGATGCGGCGCATCGTCGATCTCGTGCAACGCGTCGCCCACTCGAGGAGCACGGTCCTCATCACCGGCGAGAGCGGCGTCGGCAAAGAGCGCATCGCGCAAACCAGTCATCGCCTGTCCGATCGCGCGGACGCGCCGTTCCTCGTCGTGAACTGCGGCGCGATTCCCGAGCAGCTGATGGAGAGCGAGCTCTTCGGACACGAGAAGGGCGCGTTCACCGGCGCGATCGCGCGACGTCTCGGCATCTTCCAAGAAGCGAACGGCGGCACGGTGCTCCTCGACGAGGTCGGCGAGCTTCCGCTTCCTTTACAAGTAAAGCTTCTGCGCGTGCTGCAAGAACGTACGGTGCGCATGGTGGGCGCGAGCGCCGAGACGCCGATCGACGTGCGCATCCTCGCGGCCACGAATCGCCATGTCGAAGACGACGTGAAGAGCGGGAAGTTCCGCCAAGATCTCTACTATCGCCTGAACGTGATTCGCATCGAGGTGCCGCCGCTCCGCGATCGACGCGAGGACATCGGCGAGCTCGCGGAGCGATTCCTCGAGAGCATCGCGAAGGCGCACGGAAAAGAAGTCACCACGTTCACGACCGAGGCGCTCCGCGCGCTGGACGCCTATTCCTTTCCAGGAAACGTGCGCGAGCTCGAGAACGTGATCGAGCGCGCCGTGGCTCTCGCGTCTGGTCCCGTGATCGATCTCGTCGATTTGCCGCCGGAGATCAGCGGCGTCGCTGCGGTACCCGCGCCGCAGCTCGTCACGTTGCCGGAAGGTGGATGCGATCTCGAGGTGCTGCTCGGCGGCATGGAGAAGAGGCTCATCTCGCAGGCGCTCGAGCGGGCCGGCGGCGTGCGGACGAACGCGGCGAAGATCCTCGGTGTGTCGCTTCGCAGCCTGCGGTATCGGATGCAGAAGCTCGAGATGGAGGCCCCGGAGAGCGGGAGTGAGCCTCCTTCGGGCGACGAGCCTTCTTCTTCTTGAAAGGGTCCTCCTCGCGCGCGTCCTCTTCGAGCGCGCTTCATTAAGGAGAGCGCAGCTCGACCGAAAATCGTCATGCGAGTCGGGTTCGACCTGACAATTTTCGTCCGTAGCCTTCGTGCGAGAGTGTGTGACGAACGCGAAATCGAGCTGATTTCTCGGTGAATGCGGAGGGAGACACCGCGTCTCGTACGGGCGCCAGCGATGGCACGCGCGCTGCTACTGCAACTACCGAATGGCTCGCTCGCGTCCGACTTCTGGCGGCTTCACGCTCGTCGAGCTGATGGCAGTCGTCGCGATCATCGGCATCCTGTCGATCCTCGCCGTCGTCTCGTATCGAAAGATCATCAACTCGTCGCACACGAGCGAAGCGACGCAGATGGTGGGCTCGATCAAGGTCGCGCAGGAGGCGTATCACGCGGAGGTCGGCACGTACCTCTCGGTCTCCGGCAACTTGTCGAGCGACTACTGTCCCTCCCTTCCGACGGGCCCCGTCAAGACGGGTTGGAATCCGGCGTGCGGAAGCGGTGCCGGCGGACCGTGGAGCAAGCTGCCCGTCAATCCGAACGGCGCCGTGCTGTTCGGTTACGCGACGGTCGCCGGTCTTTCCGGCGTCGCGATCACCTGGCCTACGGGCATGCAAGACACCCCGCCCGCGACGACGCCGACCAGTGATTGGTATGTCGTCGCCGCGAAGGGCGATGCGGACGGCAACGGCGTCTACTGCACGGTCGTCGGCGATTCGATCTCGCGCGACATTTTCGTCGACAACGACACCGAGTGAATTTTCAGATTTTCGAAAAAAAGAATTTCGAAATTTTTTCAAAAAAAAATAAAGGAGACCACGTCGAATGAAACGCAAACTGAATGCTGGCTTTACGCTCATCGAGCTCATGATCGTCGTCGCGATCATCGGCGTGCTCGCCGTGCTCGCCATTTACGGCGTGAGCAAATATCTCAAGACCGCGAAGACGGCCGAGGCCACGAACAGCATCGGCGCCATCAACCGAGGTGCGATCGCCGCGTACGACCGCGAGAGCAGCGCTTCGCAGCTCCTGACCGGCGGTGGTACCAGCAGCGCGGCCACCCACGCGCTGTGCGATAGCTCCGCTCCCGTTCCGGCGACGTTGACTGGCGGTGTGAAGTACACGCCGAACCCCGCGGCAGGCTCAGATTACAGTGTCGGAAGCTCGACGGCGGGATGGCCGTGTGTTCGCTTCGAGATGACCGAGCCGCAGTACTACCAGTACGCGTACACCAAAGGGGCTACCGCGCAGATTGCGAACAACGGCGACCTGACCCTCCCGGCGGGTGCGGCGTGGCTGGCTGAAGCGAAAGGTGATCTGGATAACAACGGTACCTTTTCGAACTTCGTGACCGGCGGCGGTATTGACGCCACTTCCAAGAAGGCGACGACGTTCACGCAAATCGCGATCTCAAACGAGACCGAGTAGCCGTTCGCTAATCAGTTAAACACGCCGGGTTCTCACGGACCCGGCGTTTTGCTTTTTGTCCGATGGCTTCACCGCGCGGCCTGCTCTCGGATCGCCGCGCGAAGGGCCGGGAATGACAGCATCTTCGACGGTAACGGCTCGTCGGGTCGTCCTGCAAAACGCAGAGGCATCAGCCAATCGCGCCAGCGGTGAGCAAGCGCGATTGCGATCACCGCAATGACGAGCCCGCCGAGGCAGTCCAGAAAATAGTGCCAACCCAGCGCCATGACCGCGAGGAACGTCAAACCGCTGAATGCGCTAGCGAGGACGATCGCCAACTTCGAATGGCGTGCGTACCACAGCATGACAATCTCCTGCGCGATGTGAAGACTGGGAAAGCAGGCGATGTACGCCCACGTCCAAAGCTTGGCCGACGTTCCGCGGCTCACTGCATCCGTGTTGATGAGGAGCAGAGATGCCACGGAGTTCGTCTCGATGGGAATGTGCTGGAGATAGGTGTAAAGCGCAGGCTCGTGGAAGAGCGGCCCGTATGCCGGCAGGAGGTGATAGAGCGGCCCACCGATGACATAGGTCGCGACCAGCGCTCCGAAGCATTCCGTTCGCTCGCGATGAAGACGAATCGCCGTCAGGAAGAGCGTCGTCGCCCACATGTGATTGAAGAATCGAAAGTACGCCCAGTCGCACCAATCCAAGAAATGAAAGTGGGTCGACGCAAAGCGTGCCACGACACGATGAATGGGCTCGCCGAAGAGCCAAGTTTCCGCATGAATGATCCACGCGTCCTTTGGAGCGACCCCGATGAACAGCGACGCTTTGATCACCGTGAACGTGTACGAGATCACGCAGAACGAGAACATCCCGACGAGGAGCTGACCGGCCACAACCTTCCACGGCTCGAAATGCGAACGCGGGCGGGTCAGCAAAACTGCGACGAGAATCGTGATCGCGCACACGTCGAGCCAAGTGTGATCCTCGAAGAAGAAGCTATCGGCCCATGCGACGGCGGCACCAACTGATAGGCGGACGGCCGTGCGTGCGATCGCACCCGTCGTTATCGGCCTGGAGAGCGCGGCAGCAAGCGCGTCGACATTCCATTCACCGCTTCGCGCGATCAAGCCGATCGCCAAGACTCCGACGACGACGGCTGGAAAATCCGCAACTCCATACGCGTTCATCATGACGTTGAAGGGCTCGAGCCACGAATAGCTTCGCGGCAACGACGAGAAGTGCTGAATGAGCGCGCCAGCGAGAAGAACCACGAGCGATGCGATCGGAATCAATCCGCACTCGCTGACCGTTGTTCTCAACCAATTTGCGCGGCTGCGGATCGCGCGCTCCGATGCCGGGCCCAACTCGGTCACGATCGCCACCGTACCATTGCCCGATATGGCATGCTGCGGCACGTGTGGCTCTGGGCAGATCTGCTCTTCTTTCTTTGTGCCACGCTGCTCGTGCCGCGCGCTCGCGAGGGAGAGAGCAACATCTCGCTTGCGTCTACGACGTGGGGGCGTCCTCAGGGAAGCCGAGGAGCGTGGCGCCTCGCGGGCGCTGCCGTCCTACTTGCCCAAGCACCGTTGCTGGCAGCGTTGCCATTCCTTCTCTTCTCACCACACGCGCTGCTGATTGGAGACGCAGGATCGCACGCGCGCATCGGGCAGGACCTTGCAACTTTCGGCGCGCCACACGGCTGGATCGATACGTACGACGGCGGCTTTCCACTCGGCGTCAGCTACCCGCCTCTTGGATGGTGCGTGCTCGCGGCACTGATACGCCTCGGCGTTCCAACGATCGCGGCGATTCAATGCGTCGGCACGTTGCCGTATTTGGTCGCACCGTTCCTCGTCCTCGAAATCGGTCGCGCCGCCGGCGCGCGGCCGGCCGCAGCCGTGCTCGGCAGCATCTTGATGACATGGATCTCACCCTACAATTACTGGCTCGGTACGGAGCAGGCGTATTTGGGCATAGGTCTCGTTTCGCAGAGTCTCGCCGTGATCTGCGTGCTCTTCGCCATATGGTCCATCGTATGCACGACCGCCACGTGGCAGCCCGCGTTGGCGGGATCGATGATGGCCGCTACCCATCCGCAGATCGCCGCCGCGCTCTGCATGGCGCTCCTCGTTCCCGTCGGCTTCGGATCACCTCCTGCGCGTCGGCGCATCGGCCTGCTCTTCGGTGCGATCATGGTGGCGGGCATCACACTCTATGGCCCGGGCCTCGCGACACTCCACGTTCCCTTCGGTTGGACACCCACTTCGTCGGAGTGGCGTTGGTGGATTACGGGCTATAGACCCGACCGCCTCCTCCTTTGGTTCGTGGACTATGAGCTCTTCGATTTCGGTGGCTCGTTGCCCGCCGTCACCAGCGTCCTTGTCCTAGCCCTTCTCGTATTGCTCGCGCGGGCGCGCCGGCGCGTTCCCGCCGCCGTGTTCGTCACATTCGTTTGGGTGACCGCCCTCACGATGCTCGGCCGAGCTCTCGACGACATCGGCCCGATCGGCGCTCGCCTCCTCTCCTTCTTGCAACCGCAACGTGCGTTCGCTTTGCTACCGTTCGCGTTGGCGGCTGCGATTACGTGTGCCGCGGAAGAAGCCGCAACCATCTGTGACGTTTTCGTCGATCGTTCACGTGCTCGCTCTTTCGCGCGAAACGCGATGTTCGTCTTTCCTGGATTGCTCGTCGCGGCTGTCGGCGTCGTCGCGCTTCCGCGCAAGACCGCGTGGATCCGCATGCGGGAAAAAACTGCACGAGCCACATATGACGGGCACGGGCTCTGCGGTGCAAGCGCCTCCGCTTTGGATTGGGCGCGTCACCTCCCGCGCGGCGTAGGTCGACTCTCCGAAATTCAAACGGAAGGCTACACGTACGAATGTTTCCCGCAGATCGGCGCGGAGCTCGGCAGCCCGAATCCTCTCGGCGTTTCACGCGGAGCCGGCGCGCACGTGGGGGTTCTGGCGGCGGCATTCTCGAACCTCGATCGTACGGACCCCACGACGCGCGAACCCATCGCGCCGGCCACGAGCGCGCGCGCGGAGACGATGGGCGTGCGGTGGCTTCTCTACGGCGTGAAGGATCGACCCGTCGGAGACTGGAAGGTCCTCGACGCGACGCCCGACATCGAGCTCGCCGAGCGCGTCGGCGGCACGGACACCGTCGGCGTCGGATGCGTTCGAGAACGATGGCGCGGCAGCGACGCGAGCCTTCGCGATGCGCTCTTCGACGATCTGCAGCACGCCGGTGATATCCTCGTCGATCCGCAGCGGCTGACCGCGCTCGGCGAGACCACCGGCCCGCGCGTCGTCGAGCCCATCGAGGCCGGCGATTGCGACGCTTCCCACGCCACCGTCACCGAGAAGCGGCGCGAGCCCGGTGCATACGAAGCCGACATCGATTCCCCCTCCCCCGTCGACGTCGTCATTCGCGCGACGATGCGTCTCGAACGCGACGCCTGCGACGGCGATGGCACCGAGAAAGACGCCGAGCCAATAGAAGCGAGGAGGGCTCACGATCGCCTCGACGTGATGCTTGCCGGAGGGCATGCGCGCGGACGGGAAGCCGGGCGCGACGACGGTGTCGGGCGCGGGCACGCCGTCGATGCGAATCACCCACGTGGGAAACGCCGTCGCGCGAATGACGACGTCGACGGGGGAGGGGGAATCGATGTCGGCTTCGTATGCAC
>JAICXU010000038.1 GCA_025934595.1 Polyangiaceae bacterium
GAGGTTCGGCTCGTTCCACATTTCGTAATACGTGATGCTCGATTTGAAATGATCGACGGCGGCAGTGACGAAGGCCGCGTAGGCGCCGTCCACAGGGACGTCGTTGTTCGGTCCGTCGCTCTTCGTGTCCGCTTGCGATGCCCACGCGGGCGTGTAGGCGAGCACGGCGAGGATCGAGAGCCCCTTCGCATTCGCAGAGGCAACGAGCGAATCGAAGAGCGTCCAGTCATACGTGCCGCTCGATGGCTCGATTTGCAGCCAGTTGAAATCGAGCCGCACCCATTTCACCTTCGCTGCCTGCGCGACGTCCATCCCGACGTCGGCGGACTGATGCGCATTGAGGCCGAGCTCCTGGGGCGCGGCAGCCGCGTTCGTGGCGATCGCGGAAATGGCTGAAAATGCGGCAAATGCGAGCGCGCCATAAATTCGCATGATGACGGCAAGTACTGTCCGCACGACGGCCGGCTGTCAAATGAACCGGGGCGCTTTTATGCGTGCCTGTCGAAAGCGCGATGACGCGATAAGCTCTCCGCTTGCGATGCACGAGAAAATGATGGTGACGCTGATCGTGCTCGCGCTCGGCTCCGCGGGTTGCACGATCGGCGATCGCGACGTGAAGCTGCCCGAGCCCGCCGAAGGTCACGTCGGACATTTTCAAGGGTACGTCGCGGTCTTGAGCGGCGAGATGCCGGACCCGATCGATCAAGTCTCACGACACGCGTGGATCATCGTGCACGTGCCAGGCGAGAACGATTACCTCCGCTGCGAATATCTCGGAGGCTCGAGCTGCGGGCGAACGTCGGATCCCTTTCACTACTTCGGAGACGGCGACGTCGCGCTCCACGGCTACATCCGAACGCGCCGCGCGAAAGAGATCGCGGAGTGCCTCGAGAAGAAGACGCCTCCTTACAACGACGAGCATCCCGGCTACATGCCGCTGCCCGGCCCGAACTCCAACACGTACGTCGACGCGATGCTTCGCCGATGCGACATCCACGTCGACTTGCCGACGACGGCGATCGGAAAAGATTATCGTGGCCCGCTCGGCGTCTCGCTCACGAGCGGAGGCACGGGCGTGCAATTCGAGACGTACGTCACGGGCGTGAGGCTCGGTCTCACCGAGGGCATCGAGGTGCACATCTTGTCACTCGGACTCGGCGTCGACTTCTGGCCACCGGCGCTGCTCGTGCCTGCGAATCCCGGTCGCATCGGATTTGCGGATCGTTAGCCGGAAGCGTCGAGCTCGAGGCCGATCGAAAATCCGAGGAAGCTCGTTCCCATTTGTCCTTTTCGATCGACGCGGAAAAAATAGCCTCGCCCGGTATGAAAGCGGCTCTCGTCTTTCGAGCGTCCGATGCGCACGAACGTGCCGAGGTCGAGCTCGTCGCCGACGCCGAGCTGCCGCGCGCCGTTCGCGCGTGAATCGTTCGTCACCCAATCGATCCCCGCATTCATGCCGATGCGCGTGTGGTGCGCGACGTCGAACGCAAGATCGAGCTCGGCTGGAAGCGTCGCGGAAAGAGGTATGCGCGCCGTCGCGCCGTCGAAGCCGACGCCGATGAGCCCCATCAAATAGCCCGAGGATCCGATCGCGATTCCGAATCCCGCCGGCGAGAGATGCGCGCCGTACGCGAACGTCCCGTCCACGCCGCCGCCGAGATCGAAGCCGAGCGCGAAACAAAAGCCGAAGCGACGCCCGAAAAATCCGTGCGCGTCGAGGCCGACCGTGGCGAGGTCGGTGAGCCCGTCGATCGACGTGCCGCGCGCAGCGCGTGCGTAGCGGGCGTAAATGAAAGCGTCGGCGGCGCCGTAGTCACGCTTGCTCGCCGAGAACCCGTCGTCTTCGTCCGCGCGCGCGACGGCGGGGAAAAATACCGCCAAAATAGATGCAATATACAAATAATGGCGCGCCCGCCCGTCGCGGGTGCCGGCCGGATTACACATCGCGAAGCCGCTCGGCCACTTTGCGCACGATGGGGCCGTCGGCGGGCGGGAAGGTGAGCGTCGGGAGCTCGTCGCGGGCGGCCCAACGAAAGGCGGCCACGTCGAGCGCGCGTGGCTCGCTCGAAGCCGGCGTGCGCGTCGCTTCGAAGAAGAGGAGGAGGACGGCTTTGGTGCGAGCAGGCTCGTTCGCGTCCTCAGCATCATCGTCGTAACGATGGAAAGTGACGTCGACGGCCTCGCCGACATTCACGTCGACGCCGAGCTCCTCGCGAAGCTCGCGCACGAGCGCCGCGCGTGGATCCTCGCCCGCCTCGACCTTGCCGCCGGGAAATTCCCACATGCCCGCGAGGTGCGCGCCGGCCTTCCGCTGCGTCAAAAGAACGCGCTGATTTTCGATGATTACGCCCGCGGATACGAGGACGGTCTTCACCGGGAAAACCCTGTCGAGGCGCGTCGAATCACGGGGTTCATGCGCCCGAATTTCATGTATCGTTCGCCGCGATGCAACCCGCCGCGATTTTTGGGCCCGCCCTCGCCATTTTCGCTCCTGTCTTTCGCATGGCCAAGTGGCCGCCGGACGACTCCGATCTTTCGGGCGGCGATCCGTCGCCGCAGCTCGGTGGTGGTGGTGCGGGCGGCTTCGGCGGAGGACCGTACGGCGACGACGGTAACTTCAAAAAGGGCGCGGTAAAGCCGATCTTCATCGTGATCGGCATCCTCATGGTCATCGGCGCCGTGGTCTTCGGCATCTTCGCCGCGAAGGGCGAAGGCGAGAAGATGAGCGTCGACGACATCGCGCGCGAACGAAAGGCGATCTACGTGCTGCCGAAGGCGGAGCAGATTCCGAAATGGCGCGCGTGGGCGGCACGCTCGGACGTTCCGGTCTTGCAACAAGAAGCGTTCGCGGAGCTCGCATGGGCGAAGGATCCGGAAGGCATGAAGCTCATCATCGCCGGGCTCGCTTCCGACGATCATCCGACGCGCGGCACCGCCGCCACCGCGCTCCTCGAATACACGTCGACGCCGGGTCTCGCCGACAGCGCGAAGGCTCCGCTCGAAAAAGCGCTCACCGAGTCCGACTCGAGCGACAAGCCGCAGATTTGTTGGACGCTCGCGACTCTGCACGACGGCACGGTATTCGACACTGTGCTTGCAGAATACAAGCTCGGGCATCTCGCGAAGGTACAGAAGCTCGACGAAAATCCGGTGTTCGATCCGCAGATCATGGCGGGCATGGTGTCGCTCGACAAGCTCGCGACGCTCGCCACCGACGAGAACGACAGCGTGCGCCAGCTCGTGGCCTCGGTGCTCTCGCAAAACGCAGATCCGAAATGGACCGGGCCTCTCACGACGCTCGTCCAAGACAAGTCGATCGAAGTGGCACGCGAGGCCGCCGTCGGTCTCGGAAAAATCGCGAACGAGCAATCGATCGGGCCGCTCCTCACCGCGCTCGACAAATCCGACAAAGACTCGCGTCAGAAATTCCTCGAGGCGCTTCGTGACGGCGTCGGCGCGCGAGGCTTAATTTTGGCGCTCCGCAGCGTGTCGCATGCCACGCCGGATCGCGAGAAATTCCAGACGAAACAAATCTTCGACATGCTGCGCGATCTCGCCGATCCGCGCGGCGGAGATTTGCTCGCGCAGTACGTCGCGTCGAATCCGAAGCCGCATTGGAAAACGGAGGCGGGGCTTCGTCTCGCGGAGATCGGCGACGTGCGCGCCGCGCCGATCCTCGGTTGGCGCTTGAAGCAAGATCCGACGAAGCTCTACGACAAAGCGGAAGATCCGGAATACACGCGCGACGACAATGAGCGCGTGGTGTCGGCCCGCATGCTCGCGGATCTCGCGGTGCTCTATCCGGACAAGCGCGCCGAGATTCTGCAGGGCGCGGAAGACGGCGCAATTTTTTGGGCGACCGATTTGCCGCAGCCGCATGCGAACGCGATGCGATTCCTCGCGGCCGCGGGCTCGCAGAAGGCGCTTCCGCTCCTTCGAAAATGGGCCAATCCGAAGGTCCCGCTTCCCAAGGAAGGCCAACAAGACTTGAAAGGCTTCGACGACTGGGCGACCGCGCAGAGCGCGCTCCGTTACCTCGGCTGGACGCGCGACGAAGGGAGCTGGAGCATCCTCGTGAATCAGCTCAATCGCAAGCCGCCGAAGGTCGACGCGTCGATGCAAGCGCTCATGCAAGGTGGCCTCGCCGTGCTCGGCATGACGATCCGCGCGCTCGGCGTGGGCGCGTCCGACGGCTTCGCGCAGTGGGGCGATCCGAAGGCCTATCCGATCCTCACCAAGTACATCGAGGACGTCACGCAGAACGAGCAGTCGCGCATCGAAGCGTGCTTCGCGCTTTCGTGGGTCGCTACCGACGACGAGATGAAAGAGGTCGTCACGAAGGTGCACACGTTCTCGAAGACCGACCCGAACACGTCGATGATTCGTCGCTGCTACCTCGAGTCGCTCGTGCATCGCCCGGTGCCGAACGCCACGGCGGGGCTCGTCGACATCATCGGCCAGCAAGACGTCGACGTCGAAGTGCGCCACCAGGCCGCGCGCGCGATCGGATTCGGAGGCATCACGCCGGACATGGCGCAACAGCTCATGGCGAAGCTGAAAGACGCGAACGCTCGCAGCGACGCGGCTCTCGCGCTTCTCATCGGCGCCGATCCCGACACGGCGATGCGCGCGATGGCGAGCTACAACGACGCTCCGCCGGAGGCGATGGAGGAGCTGAAGACGATCTACAACCAGTCCTTCGGCTACTGGAGCGACAAGAACTACGAGAACGGCGACGTCGCTCGCTGGATCAAGAACGCCGAGGCATGCACGCACGTGCGCGTGCGCGACGCGCTGCAGGATTGGCAGAAACAGATCCTGGAGCGTGCCATCCAAGGCATCGAGTTCGACAACGGCCCGCACTCGCTCACGCGCGTGCAGTTCCGCATGCGTCTCATGGCGGACGCGATGGGTCAGAACGATCAGAAGCGCTCCGACGCGATCGCGATCTTGAAGTTCATGAAAGAGAAGGGCGTGCTCATGGCGCTTCGCAACGAGCAAGGGCCGCTCGGTGAGATGGCGCGTCAGGCGTTCTTCGAGGTCATGAATCCGAAGATCTCCGACGAGCACATTCCGGACGCGCCGAAGGCCGCCGACAACAACGGCGCGATGCCGTCTGGCGGAAACATCGTTCCTCCGCAGCCGTAGAACGAAATCGAGATGCGTGTAGTCCGCACGTATTCCAGCGCCCTTTTCGGGCTATTTTTGCTGCTGGCGTGCGGGCCGAGCACGCCGGCGAAGAGCGAGGCGAGAGACCTCGTCCCCGTCCATCTCACGGCATCGGAGGGCACGAAGCTCGTCTCGGCGTGCACGCCCACCGGTCCCGAGCTTTGCTTCAACGCCGTCGACGACAACTGCAACGGCATCATCGACGAGGGCTGCGGCGTCTGCACCGGCGACTTGCAATTCACGATCGCGTGGGGCGACAGCGCGGCCAACGTCGATCTCATCGTCACCGATCCGACGGGCGCCGTCGTCGACGCGCAACATCGCGCGACCGCGAGCGGTCTCACACTCGATCACGATTGTCCGAGCGACAAAGATCCCTGCAACGGACAGAACATCGAAAACGTGTGTCGCAATGGATCCGATCCGCCGAAAGGGCTCTACAAAGTCAGCATCAAGCTCGTCGACTTGATGGGCGCGGCCGCTCCCGTGCTCGTGCGATTCGGCGGGCGCGTGGGCAGTCGCTCCTTCGGCGCGGACACGGAGCTCTCACGTGCCGGTGAGGAAAAGCCCGTTCTTTCCTACGAGCTTCGCTGACCGTGAAACGAATCATCGGATCCACGATCGCGAAGCGCTATCTCGTGCGCGACGTGCTCGGTCGTGGGGGAAACGCGGTCGTTTACGAGGCGCTCGACCGACACATGCAGCGGCCGGTCGCCATCAAGATCCCCACCATCGATCACGACGATGCCGATCTCGTGCTCCGGCGGTTCCAGCGTGAGGTGCGCGCGAGCGGCACCGTCGTGCATCCGAACGTGTGCGCAACGCACGAGAGCGGAAAGCTCGAAGACGGCACGCCGTTCTTGGTGATGGAGCGTCTCGAAGGCGAGAGCCTCGCGGAGCGATTGCGTCGCGAACGATCTCTGCCGCTCGAACAGACCATCACCATCTTCTCGCAAGTGCTCTCGGGTCTGTCGGCATCGCACGCGCGGCGAATTCTCCATCGCGACATCAAGCCGGCGAACATTTTCCTGTCGCAGGTCGAAGGCTACGAGGACCTCGTGAAGATCCTCGACTTCGGCGCCTCGAAACAATTCGGCCCTTCGATCGATCCGGACGCCGAGGAAGTCTCGCAGGACGACCTCACGAGCGTCGGATTCGTGTTCGGAACGCCCTATTACATGGCGCCCGAGCAAATTCGATCCCTTCCTCTCGACGCGCGTTGCGACCTTTTTTCCTGCGGCGTGGTGCTGTTCGAGACCCTCACCGGCGAGCGCCTCTATCGTCAGCAAGTGACCGACGAGATTTTTCGCGAGGTGCTCGCGAAGCCCGCGCGAACCGTTCGAAGCGTGAAGCCTTCGCTGCCGAAAGAAGTCGACGAGGTCGTGCGACACGCGCTGAGGCGAAATCCTGCGGATCGTTATCCAACCGCGGCCGCTTTTCGGAAAGCGCTCGAAGGGCTCGTTCGCAAGGCGAGCACGGATGCGAGCGAGCTCGCCGCGCCACGCCCTCACTTGACGTCGACGGGCGAGAACGAGCGAGCCACGCGCCTCCGTGATCTCAAACAGCAATTTCACGAGATCGCGCAGAAGCACCGCGCCACGCGACAAGCTTTTCAAGGTGAGCTCGCCGCGCGTCGCTCCGATTTGCATACATCCGTGCCGAGCGTCGCGCCGCGCGGTGAGGATCTGGAAGGCACGGCCACGACCGAGAAAAAGAACGTCCGTCGCCGCGGCACGACGCCGTCGAAACCCAAAAAGCGGTCGCCATCGCGTCCGCGGTAATAGCTGACAAAAGCCCGTTTTCTTTCCCATTCCGATACACTCGATCTACGAAAAGTAGCGAGACCTCGAATCCCCCATGCCCGGCGCAACACTCGGAAAATATCAGCTCGTCGCAGAGCTAGGCCGCGGAGGCATGGCCGATGTGTTTCTCGCCGTCGCGCGAGGCAAGGTAGGCCTCGGCTTCACGAAGCTCGTCGTCATCAAGCGCCTCCGCGAGCACCTCGCGAACGACGCCGACTTCGTCGCGATGCTCGTCGACGAAGCGCGCATCGCCGCGCGCCTCAATCATCCGAACGTCGTGCAGATGCTCGAGATCGACGAGGTCGACGGCGAGTATTTCCTCGCGATGGAATATCTCGATGGTCAGCCGTTTCGCCGCATTTTGCAGCGCAAGGCGGACATGCCGGGTTTCACGAAAACCATCCAGTACACGATCATCGCGGACGTGCTCGCCGGCCTTCATCATGCGCACGAGCTCACGGACTACGACGGCACGCCGCTCAACGTGGTGCATCGCGATGCCACGCCGCACAACGTGTTCGTGACGTACGACGGCTCGGTGAAGGTCGTCGATTTCGGAATCGCGAAAGCCGTGGGTCGCGCGTCGGAGACGCGTCACGGCATCATCAAAGGCAAAGTGCCGTACATGGCGCCGGAGCAAGCGGCGGGGCAAGTCGTCGATCGTCGCGCCGACATTTTCTCGGCCGGCGTGATGCTCTGGGAAGCGGCTGTCGGCTCGCGCATGTGGCAAGACGTGAACGAAGTCGACATCCTCCGGAGCCTCATTCGCGGCAAGATTCCGAGCTCGCCGCGCGAAGCCGACCCCTCGGTGCCCGTCGAGATCGACGCGATTTGCAAGAAGGCCCTCGCGTTCAAGCTCGACGAGCGATACGCGACAGCGGCGGAATTCCAAGCGGATCTCGACGCATTCATCGCGCTCGGCGAAGGACGTCCCGGTGCGCGCGACATCGGAAAAATCATCTCCGACGCCTTCGGCGACAAGCGCGAAGAGACGAAGAACATCATCGAAGCCCAGCTCGCGAAGCTCCGAAACGCGAGCGGCGAATCGTTCCGGCCCGCGAAGATCCCGCAATCGCCCCGGTCCACCACCGACTCCGAGGTTCTCTCGTTCGACGAGAGCGGCGTCTCGGTTTCGCCGACCGACGAGGGGAGCGGCGGCACCGGCACGGGAGAGAGCGGCAGCGAATCGAAACAGATCGACGACGACTACATCGAAGACCCCACGCTCGCCGCCGAAGATCCGTCGGCTCGCAAGCGAAGGTTGCTCGTCCTCGTCGGCGTCGCGATCGGCGCCATCGTCATCATCGGCATCGCCATCATCGGTTTGATGTCCTCGTCACGGTCGCCGACTCCCGTGGCGAGCAGCACTCCGAGCGCGTCGAGCCCGCCTGTGATGGAGTCGGTCTCGGCGCCTCCATCGGTCACGCCCGTGCCGCAGCAGATCACCGCGTCGTTCCGCGCGGATCCACCGGAGGCTCGCTTCTCCATCGACGACGCCGGCGTGTTGCCGAATCCATTCAACGGAAAGTTTCCGCGTGACGGCGCGAAGCACTCCGTGAAAGTTTTTGCGCCGGGCTACGCGACGAAGGTGGAGGAGGTCACGTTCGACGACGACCTCTCCATGCAGACTTCGCTCGCGCGCGAGAGTGGAAAAAGGAAACACTGAGCGGAATCACGCGCCCGCGATCTCGCCCAGCGCGCGAACGAGTGTGTCGACATCGTCGCTCGTCGTGAAGACGCCGGGCGAGATCCGGACCGTCCCGTCGGGAAACGTTCCGATCGTGCGATGCGCGTAAGGCGCGCAATGGAGGCCGGGTCGCACGGCGATCGCGAATGATTCGTCGAGGATGGCCGCGGCTTCCTGAGGTGAGTAGCCGTCGATCGTGATGCTGAGCGCGCCGACGCGATCCCCGGCTGATTTTGGCCCAAAAATCCGAATTTTGGGGAGCGCAGCGATGGCCTCGAGGATCTTCGTGAGGATCGCTCGCTCGTGCGCGAGCATTTGCGAGGGCCCTCTCGCGTTCACGAAATCGATGGCGGCGCCGAGCCCGGCGATGCCCACCGTGTTCGGCGTCCCACCTTCGAGCAGGTGCGGAAAAACGGCAGGTTGCGTCGGCGATGACGAATCACCGCCCGTTCCGCCTTCGCGAAAGGGAAGAATTTGTTCGGCGGCGATGCGCGACGAAAGGCAGAGCGCGCCCGTGCCGGTCGGTCCGAGCAATCCTTTGTGCCCGGGAAACGCGAGCGCGTCGACGTGCATCGCTTCGACGTCGACGTCCACGAGACCGATCGACTGCGCGGCATCGACCAAGAAGCGGGCGCCATGATCGTGCGCGATTTTCCCGACGGGTTCGATCGGCTGCAAGGTGCCGAGCACGTTCGAGGCGTGCGTCATCGCCACGAGCTTCGTGCGCGGCGTCATCGCGCGTCGGATGTCGTCGGGATCGATCACGCAAGACGCCGGCGAAAAGTCGACGCGCGTGAGAGTGATGAATCCGCGGCGACTCATGGCTTCGAGCGGACGCGACACGGAGTTGTGCTCGAGCGTCGTCGTGACGACGTGATCGCCTTCTCGGAGCAGGCCCTTCAGAGCGATGTTGAGCGCATCGGTCCCGTTCGAGCTGAAAATCACGCGCGACGGCTCGCTCGCGCGGACGAAATCGGCGAGCGACTTGCGCACGCGATCCAGCA
This sequence comes from Polyangiaceae bacterium, assembly GCA_025934595.1. GTDB lineage: Bacteria > Myxococcota_A > Polyangia > Polyangiales > Polyangiaceae > JAICXU01. The sequence continues at coordinate 9,663 of JAICXU010000038.1, forward strand.
TCTTTTCCGCAGCGACAGCCATGCGATGCCCGGCGCGGCCCGGGTTCGCCGCGTCGTTCGCCAAAAAAAGAGACATGGCTTCGGCGACGCATGCCGGTTTCGGCCAGCTCGTCGCCGCATTGTCGAAGTAAATAGCGCGCAAGCCTGCGTGCGTCGCGTCGATGACGTCGGCCATCGATGCCTCAGGCTCCGACGTACTTCGCGTATACGCCGCGCGCGAGGCCTGCGTCGTTCGTGCCTTTCACGATCGCGCGGCCGTCGGCGAAGAGCGTGAGCTCGAGGTCGTTCCTGCGATCACCCGTACCCTCGATGAACGCGCACTTCAGCATGAACTTGTTGTGCGTCGGATTGCCGACCGCCTGGAGCGCGACGGCGATGCGTTCGAAATCGATCTTCGTCGTGGACGGGGCAGGGGTGACTTGCACCGCGTTGCGCCCGCAGAGGACCGTCGTTGCGCTGGCGAATTTTCCGGAGAGGTATTCGTATTCGCCGTGCGTGCAACACGGACAGTCGGCGACTTCTTTTGCACGTGCGACGTTGAGCTGTTGGAAACGATTCTCCCAAAGATCGAACGAAAAGAGCGCGCGTGACATGGCGGCGCGATTGCCGGAGAGGAGCTTCAACGCCTCGAGCGCTTGCCAGCTCGCGACGATCGACGCCGCGGGACCGAGGACGCCTGCGGTGTCACACGTTGGATTCATGCCCGGCGGCGGCGCCGTCTCGAAGATGCAGCGAAGACACGGCGTCTCTTTCGGCAGCACGTTCATGGCGAGGCCTGTCGCGCCGATGCACCCGCCGTAAATCCACGGAACGCCTATTTTTACCGAGAGATCGTTGATGAGGAAGCGTGTCTCGAAGTTGTCAGTGCCGTCGAGGAGGAGGTCCGTTTTCTCTGCGAGCTTTTCGATGTTCGCGTGGCTCGCGTCGGCCACGATCGCTTCGATCTCGATTTCGGGATTCGCGCGCGTGAGCTTTTCTTTCGCAGCGAATGCCTTCGGAAGATTGCGCTCGATGTCTTCGTGATCGAAGAGCACCTGACGCTGCAGATTCGTGACCTCGATGAAGTCGCGGTCGACGATGACGAGGTGTCCGACGCCAGCGCGCGCGAGCAGATTCGCGAGCGTCGTACCGAGCGCACCGCACCCGACGAGCAGGACGCGCGCCGCACGAAGCTTTCGTTGTCCTTCGACGCCAACGTGCGAAAAGAGCATCTGCCGGTTGTACCGGGCGAGCTCCGGCTGCGAGCGGTGGACGGCCTTGCTCTCGCTCATCGCGCGGAAGCTTGCCACGTCTCGAAGGTGGTGAAGCGATTAGTTGCCTTGCGAGGTCGGCGCGGCCTTGCCACTCCACGGATCCGTCTTCGTGTCGAGCTGGGGACCGTGCGGGCGAATGCGGATGTCCGGCGGAGATGTCGACGTGGGCGCGGCTTGCGTTGTCGGCGGAGTCGGGGCGGGCGGCGTGTCGTTCTGCGCTTGCTGCTGTTGCTGTGC
>JAICXU010000471.1 GCA_025934595.1 Polyangiaceae bacterium
TACAATATTCGCCACGTGCACGCCGTGCTCGGAGTATTCTTCAGTGAGGACCTGCGCGAGCGCGCGCATCATGACCCTGGGATAATACAGCGACTCCCCGGTACGTCGCTTTGTCCCCCGCAGCGATCGCGCGTTGTTGGAGAAAAAGAACGAGCCTGCGCCCTTCCGTACGCTTACTTCTGCGCTTTGACTTGGTTGTCTAGGTCGGAAAGTTGCGTCTTGTAGTTCTGCGCGTTGATTTCTTTTTGCGCGAGGTTCTCTTCCGCGTTGAACGTCGGAATTCGATCGACTTCGTGGAAGGTCGTGGTCGGCGCGGCGGCGTCGGCGGCAGCGTCGCCCGTGTCGGTCGAGCCGGCATCGGTCGTCTCGTCGGTGGTCGCACCCGAATCGACGCCGGCGTCGTCGCCGCCGCCGTGCAATTTGTCGAGGATTTTGCCGCATCCCATGAACGCGAACATGCCCGTGATGCAAAATGTGGCGGCTAGAAGCTTGATCGGGCTCATTTCGGCGCCTTTGCGTTGAGGGCCTTCAGGTTCGTGTCGAACTTCGCGTCGAGGGTCGCGAGATCGGCATCGACCTCCGCGACCGAAGCTTGGTCACCCACGTTCGACGCGAGATCGCGGCAGCGGAGAAGGCGCATCGAAAGACGCCAGTGCTCGCTGATCGCTTTGCGCTCGTCATCGGTGACGGCTTTGCCCCCGACGTGCACCGTCGAGTGGACGAAGCTGTTCGTCTTGTCGACGTATTGGCTCAAACGGATTTTTTGATCGGAGGTTTGCCCTGCCGAGGCGATCGTCGTCGTTGCAGTTGCCGGCGCGGCCGTCGACGCCGAGGCCGAAGCCGACGCGTGAGGCTGCAGAACGATGCGCGGTCGCTGAAGCTGACCCTGCGCTACGGCGGCGAAGCCGAAAAGAACCGTGCCCGAGAGCAGACCCAGGGCGGCGCTTCGAGAGAACCGAATCCGTTTGGAGGTTTGCATGAGGCCGGAGGTTACTCCGGCTCCGCGAGGAAAAGCGAGAACCTTACCGTCGGCTCTTTTCGTGCAGAGCGCGCGTCGCGAATCGAGCATTGCGGAGCGGAATCGCAGATTCCCACGAGAGCATCAGGGCCCCGTTGACACGGGGCCCTCGGCCACCTAACTACTCTCCCGACTGAATCACCATTCAGAGGATGAAATCGTGAAAATTCTCGTTCCGCTCAAGCGTGTCAGTGATCCGGACAACGCAAACAAGATCAAGATTTCCGGCGGCAAGGTCGAGACGACCGGCCTCGAATGGAAGCCGAATCCTTTCGACGAATACGCCGTCGAGACCGCGCTCCGGCTCACGGAAAATGGCGCGAATCCGAAGGCGCGTCTCGGCGAGGTGCTCGTCGTCTCCTTCGGTCCGAAAGAGGTCGAGACCACGCTGCGTGCCGCGCTCGCCACGGGCGCCGATCGCGCGATTCGCGTGGATGCGACCGACGATCAGCTCGACGGCGACTTGGTCGCGCGTGCGCTGAAGGCGCTCGTCGAAAAAGAAAAACCCGACCTCGTCCTTCTCGGCAAGCAGCAAGTCGAGGGCGACTCGAATCAAGTCGGACAGCTGCTCGCGGAATATCTCGGCTGGCCGCAAGCCACGTTCGCCGGAAGCATCAAAAGTGAAAACGACACCGCGCTCGAGGTGCATCGCGAGGTCGACGGCGGATCGATGGTGCTCAAGGTCACGTTGCCCGCCGTCGTCACCGTCGACCTCCGCATCGTCGCGCCGCAGAGCGTTTCGTCGAAGCATTCGCCGGCGCATAAATATGCGGACGGCGTTCGCTTCGCTGCGCTCATGGCGATCATGGCGGCGAAAAAGAAGCCGCTCGTCGAGGTGAAGCTCGCCGAGCTCGCGTCCGACACTGCCCTCAAGATCAAGGTCACCGGCTACGAAGCGCCGCCCGCGCGAAAAGCCGGCGTGAAGGTGAAGACCGTCGCCGAGCTCGTTCAAAAATTGAAGACCGAAGCGCGTGTGATCTAACCGCACCGACGTAAAGCTTTAGATCTAAAGGATCACGAAAATGGCTCAAATTCTCGTAGTCGCAGAGCTTTCCGAAGGCCACGCGCGCAAAAGCACCCTGAGCGCGATCACGTTCGCGAAGCAGGCCGGTCTTCCGTTTTCGATTTTGGTGCTCGGCGCGAGCACGTCCGCCGCCGCTCAAGAGCTTGCCGCGTTCGGCGCGCAAAAAGTTCTCGTCGCCGAAGACGCATCGCTCGAGCATCCCCTCGCCGAGCGCTACGCACCGACCGTCGCCGCCGCTGCGGCCGGATTCGACGTCATCGCGGTCACCGCGAGCTCGTACGGAAAAGATCTCGCACCGCGCGTCGCCGCGAAGCTCGGCGCCGGATACGCGCCCGACATTTCGGGAGTCACGAACAGCGGCGGCAAGCTCGCTTACAAAAGACCGACGTACGCCGGCAACGCGTACGCGCACGTCGAAGTGACGACGCCGAAGCAAGTGGTCAGCGTCCGCCAATCGGAGTTCCTCGCCGCGGAGGCGTCAGGCGGCGCATCACCGATTGAAAAAGTCGCCGTGGCTCCCGTCGACGCCGCGGCCTCACGCGTCCAGTTCGTCCGCCTCGAGGCGGCCAAGAGCGAGCGCCCCGATCTCGGCGAAGCACGCGTCATCGTCTCCGGCGGTCGCGCGCTCAAAGAAAAATTCGCGGAGGTCCTCGATCCCCTCGCCGGTCTCCTCGGCGCCGCCGTCGGCGCGAGCCGTGCAGCCTGCGACGCCGGCTACGCTCCGCCCGAATTGCAAGTGGGCCAGACCGGCCGAGTCGTCGCCCCCGCGCTCTACTTCGCGATCGGCATCTCCGGCGCCATCCAACATCTCGCCGGCATGAAGGGCTCCAAAACGATCGTCGCGATCAACAAAGATCCGGAAGCGCCGATCTTCCAGGTCGCCGACTACGGTCTCGTGCAGGACCTCTTCACAGCCGTGCCCGAGCTCGTGACTGAGCTGAAAAAATAGTCATTCCGCGGCAGGCTCGCCGTCGGCTTTGCCTCGTGCGACTTGAAACGCACCGAGACAAGCGGCGAGCGCAGCGAGCGTCACGAAGATCAACGAGAAGGCGATGTTGTTGAGCGATTCGCCGAGCCCGACGACGCTGATGAGCCCGATTCGTGCGGTAAATTCCGGCACGCGTGCGATCGCATGCGCGACGGTGATGAGAGCCGTCACGAAGCCGAGACAGCCGCTCGCGAGCGTCAGGATTCCGAGCCCATAGAGGAGCGGTACCGCTTTTCGTTCCGGCCGCACCGCGTAACGAATCGACGTGCCGAGAAGAACGAGCCCGAAGATCAACACCGGAAACATGCCCCAACCGCCGTCGCGAAAGCCGTCATGCAGAGCCTCGAACATTTTGTCCTCCATTTTTTTTTGAATCTTTTCCGAACTGCCCTCGCTGGAAGTGACAAGCCTTTTTTGCGCGAGTTCCCGAATTTCTTTTTTGCGCGTGCGCGCGTGAGCATTGCGGTGAGGGTGGGATCGCTCTAGTCCATGAGCGTGAGCTATCTCGTTCTCGCGCGAAAATACCGCCCGCAATCCTTCGCGGATTTGGTCGGGCAAGAGCACGTCGCGCAGACCCTCGCGAACGCGATCGCGCAAAATCGCGTCGCGCATGCGTTTCTCTTCACCGGTGTTCGCGGCGTCGGAAAGACCACGAGCGCGCGCCTCCTCGCGAAGTGCCTCAATTGCCTCGGCGCCGGGTCGTCCGGCAGCGATGCTGCCGGGGGTGGAAAAGCCACGGGGCCCACCGCAACGCCATGCCAAGTATGTGCAGCCTGCACGGAAATCGCGGCGGGCGTGGACATGGACGTCCAAGAGATCGACGGCGCGAGCTACAACGGCGTCGACGAGGTTCGTCGCCTGCAAGAAGGCCTCTCGTATCGGCCCGCGCGCGACCGCTTCAAGATCTACATCGTGGACGAGGTCCACATGCTTTCGAACGCGGCGTGGAACGCGTTCTTGAAGACACTCGAAGA
>JAICXU010001068.1 GCA_025934595.1 Polyangiaceae bacterium
GATGCGCTTCGAGCCGATGTTGCTCGTGAGGATCACGACCGTGTTCGAAAAATCGGCGGTGCGTCCGCGCCCGTCGGTGAGCCGGCCGTCGTCGAGCACTTGCAAGAGCAAGTTGAAGACGTCGGCGTGCGCTTTTTCCACCTCGTCGAAGAGAAGGACGCTGTAGGGACGGCGGCGGACGGCTTCGGTCAAAAATCCGCCTTGCTCGCTGTCGGCGTAGCCGGGCGGCGCGCCGACGAGACGCTGCGCCATGTGCTTCTCCATGAACTCGCTCATGTCGAGGCGAGTCATCGATTGCTCGTCGTCGAAGAGGAACTCCGCGAGCGCCTTCGCGAGCTCGGTCTTGCCGACGCCGGAAGGACCGAGAAACAAAAACGATCCGATCGGCTTTCCCGGATCACGCAGGCCCACGCGTCCGCGTCGCACCGCGCGCGAGACGGCTCGCACCGCTTCGTCTTGTCCGACGACGCGCTTGCTGAGTCGCTCTTCCATCTTGAGGAGCTTGTCGGCTTCGGTCTCGAGCATCTTCGCGACGGGGATACCGGTCCAATCGCCGAGCACGAGCGCGACGTCTTCTTCGCTGACGATGTTCGAGATGGGCTCGGTATTTTCTTTCTTCACCGCCGCTTCGGCCGCATCGAGGCGGCGCTTCACGTCCGGCAAGGTCACATGCTCGATCTCGCCGAGCCGCGCGAAATTCTGCGATTTCCGGGCCGATTCCAGCTCATTTTGCAATTTGGTGTATTCTGCACGCAATGCGTTTTGGGCGGCCATCGCGCCTCGTCGCGACTCCAGCTTCTTCCGCATTTCGGCGACGCTCGGCGAAAGCTCCGCCATTTCTTTTTCGAGCCGCTCGCGGGTCTTCACGCTCATCGCGTCCGCGTCGTCCGCGAGCGACGCGCGTTGCGCTTCGAGCGACGCGAGCCTTCGGATCGCTTCGTCCACTTTGGCAGGAACGCCGTCGAGCTCGACGCGCTTCCTGGCGGCGGCTTCGTCGAGCAGATCGATCGCCGTATCGGGAAGCGCGCGATCTTGGAGGTAGCGCTTCGCGAGATGCACGGACGCGACGACGGCGGGATCGCCGATCTGCACTTTGTGATGCGCTTCGTAACGCGTCGCGATTCCGCGCAAGACCTCCACGGCTTGATCGGGCGTCGGCGGATCGATCGTGAGCGCGGTGAACCTTCGCACGAGCGCCGCGTCGCGTTCGTTCAGCTTGCGCAGGCCTTCCGGCGTCGTCGTTCCGAGCACGCGCACCTCTCCGCGTGCGAGCGCGGCCTTCAGCGCGTCGGCCGCTCCGCTCGCGGCGCCGCCTTGCGTGATGAGCGCGTCGATGGCGTCGATGAAGAGGATCGTGTCGCCGCCTCCGACCGATCGCAGCACCGACTTGAGACGTTCGTCGATCTCGCTGCGAAGACGCGCGCCCGATCCGAGCGCGCCGGCGTCGAGCTCGAGGAGCGCGCACTTCGTGAGGTTCTCCGGCACGTCGCCCGCGGCGATGCGCATCGCGAGCGCGCCGACGATCGCGCTCTTGCCGACGCCCGGCTCACCGACGAGCAGCGGATGATTTTTTTGGCGGCGCTCGAGCACCTGCAAAAGGCGACGCACTTCGACGTCACGGCCGATGACGGGATCGAAGCCCGCCGTCTCCTTGGCTTTCGCGACGAGATCGCGCGTGAATTTTCCGGCGTCCGCGGGATCGAC
>JAICXU010000859.1 GCA_025934595.1 Polyangiaceae bacterium
CGGTCACGCCGGCTCCGACGACATCTTCGTTTGCGATTTCGGATCACGAATCGGTGAAGCCGAAGCACCACGGAGTGCATCACACCGAAGGCGAGAAGCTCGTCGCGTTCGCAGTGCTCATCTTGATCACGTTCATCGCGCTCGGAGCGCTCTATCGTTTCGCGATCGAGCATCCGAAAGGCATCGAGCGTCGCGTGTGGCCGGGCGCGGCCGTGGCGATCGCGTTTTGGTTTCCCGTCTCGTATGCATTTGGCGCCTACGTAGGTTCGCTGGGGGACTATGTCGCATATTACGGCAGCCTCGCGGCGGTCGCGGTCGTGCTGATCTGGCTTTATTTGACCAGTTTGGTGCTCGTCGCGGGCGGTGAGGTCAATGCGCTGCTCGAAGGCGTTCGCGAGGTACCGAAGAGCCTCGCCGTGAAGAGCGTCACGAGCTGAGCGACGTCCGCGTCGTCTTCGCGCGCTCGCGTGTGATCTATCCGACAAATCGGAGAGCGGACGTCGATTTGCGCCACACCCTTATGGCGCATTGCCACTCAGCCGTTCACAGTAGTGAGGAAGATTTGATGCACTCTGTACGCGCGATCGCAGCAAAGGTCGCCATGGCGATGTTGGCCGTGGGTTCGGTAATCGCGTCGGGGTGCGCGCACCAGCAGTCGGCCGCGGATGTGCAACGGGCTCTGACTCACGCGAGCACCGGCGTCGTGGCCGTGGCGACGTCGCATGACGGCGAAGGCTCGGTCACGCTCTGCAGCGGCACGGTCGTCGCGCCGAATCTCGTTTTGACCGCACGCCATTGCGTGTCGAATGCGATCACGACGATGCCCTCGTGTGACGCCGACGGGCGATCGCACAACGGCGCGCATCTCGGCGACGACGCCGATCCTTCGCACATCGCGATCTACGTTGGCGATCACGTGCAGATCGATCGCGACGTCCCGCAGGCACATGCAACCAAGACGTTGCATCCGGTCGGACACGTTCTCTGCGACGCCGACGTCGCGTACGTCGTTCTCGACAAGCCGCTCACGGGCGTCGCGATCCTCCCGCTCAAAATGCACGCGACGGTCGAGACCGGCGAAGAGATCGTGCCCGTCGGATTCGGTGGCGGCACCGAGAACATCATCGGCGAGCGCCGTTCGCGCCCTCGCAGCACGATCCTCGCCGTCGGTCCTACTGCCGACGACGCTACCGGCGCCGTTTTGGGCCCGCGCGAGTTCGAGGTCGACACCGCGACGTGTCGCGGCGACTCCGGAGGTCCCGCGATCGACATTCGCACCGGCGAGGTCGTCGGCGTCGTGTCGCGCGGCGGCAGCTGCGTGGCACGCGGAAATCACGTCTACACGCGCGTCGACGCATATACGCGTCTCTCGTCGCTCGCGTTCACCGCCGCCGAGCGCGAAGCCCGCGCGAACTTCGCGCTGCTCCAGCAACCGAAGTAGCGCGAGCCCGCGCGTTATTTTTTCTGCGGCAACGGCAAGCCGAGCTCTTTCATCACGGCTTGCAAGTCTTCCCACGCCTCGCGTTTGGCTTGGAGCTGCTGCGGCCCCGGACGAAGCAAGTACGACGGGTGATACGTCGGCATCACGAGCGTCGATCCCCGATACGTCTTCCACTGCCCGCGAATCTTCGTGATGCCCATCTTCGTCCCGAGGAGCGTTCCGACCGCGGTGTTGCCGAGCGCGACGATGACCTTCGGCGCGACGATCGCGAGCTGCTCGTGCAAGTACGGAATGCACGCCGCCGTCTCGTCTTCTTCCGGACGGCGATTGCCTGGCGGCCGGCACTTGATGATGTTGCAGACGTAGACGTCTCTCTCGGGCGAGAGACCCATCGCGCCGATCATGCGATCGAGCAATTGTCCCGCGCGCCCGACGAAAGGAAAGCCTTCCGCGTCTTCGTCGGCGCCGGGCGCTTCCCCGACGAAGGCGATCCGCGCAGATGGATTTCCCCGCGCAAAAACCGTCTGTTTGCGAGTTGCATGTAGATTACACTTTGTGCACGCGGCGACTTCAGCGGCGAGAACGGGCAAGCGATCCACGTCACCGCGCTTCGAAGTCGAAGGTCGATGGTCGAGGGTCGAGGTCGAGGTCGAGGTCGAAGTCGAAGTCGAAGTCGAAGTCGATGGTCGTGGGTCGTGGGTCGACGGTCGATCGTCGACGGTCGAGGATCGACGAGCTTTGGTCTCGGTCGCCGTCTCCCTCGGTATTCCCGTCGCCCCCGTTTCTTCCTGCCACTCGAGATGCGCGCGCAAGCTCGCCGCGACG
>JAICXU010000294.1 GCA_025934595.1 Polyangiaceae bacterium
CGGCCTCGAAGGCGACCTCGGACGATCCGGCGTACGGAAGCTGCCAGCGAAATTCGATCTGCGCGCGACCCGGAGGAAAAGTTCCGTGGAGCTTCGCGCCTTGTTTCTCGACCGGATCGACTCCTTGCGCGCTCATCGATTGTTGACCCGAGAGCGCCGTGAAAGTCTCCGGAAGCTGGAAAATCACGTCTTTCGGCACCCAAGCGGTCTTGCCGAAATTGAAGATCGTGATCGCTTCCTCCATCTGCACGCGATCGTCTTTGAGCTCCACGTAGAGCACCGCCTGCGAAACGATCAGCGCTTTCGCGATGTCGCTCGTGGCGTCGTAGACGTGCAAGACGACGCGCTCGCCGTGCTCGTCCGGCAAACGAAATGGCGTGGCGCTGAACATCGCGTCGCCACGCGCGCACGAGATGCGATACGCGACGCTGCTTCCGCCTTCGAGGTTCGAGAAGACGAGCTCGCCCTTGTCGTCGGTGTCGCGGACGATGTGCTCGTGGCTTTCGCCCTTCGCGATCGACTGGTGAACGACGCCGAGCGTGACCGACACTTTCGGCATCGGCTTGTCATCGGCGTCGCGAATGTCGATCGCGATGGTTCCTTTCGGCAGCTTCTCGTCTTCGTTCGACTCGTCGGCGGGAGGTTGGAACACGCCGGGCATGCCGCCGGTGCCGTGGGCTGCTCCGTTGCCGTGAGGGTTCGCCGGCGGCTCGTCGGGCTCGGCATCGTCCTCTTGCGCTTCGTCATTTTGGTCGTCGGCGACCATCGGATGGCCCGGAGGCAGATCGCCTTGCGCCGGAATGACGCCACCGTCGGCGAGCACGGCGCGCGGCGAGCCCGCATCTTTGATTTTCGACGCAGGGCCGGCGTCCGACGCCGCGAACGCCGGAAGAGCGACGCCCCAAAGGGCCGCCGCGGTGAGCCACGCGCGATCACGAATCCGCATGTTTTTCCGAGGTTTCGTCGTCCTCGGCCTCATCGGATTCCGCAGCGGATTTTCTCATGGGAGCGCCACATTTTTTGCAGAACGAAGCGTCGGGCTCGTTCGAGGTTCCGCACTTCTCGCACGTCGCGCGGTCGGCCTCTTCTTTCGCGGGCATCGGCGGCGGCGGAACGCTCTTCGCCGTCGGCGGCGCGGGCTCGATCGACATGCGGGGCTTCTCTTCTTCGTGCTCGGCGCTCCCATCTTCGTTCCAGAGGCCGCGCTTTTTCAAATGCGTGCGCGCGATTTGCTCGGCGCGTCCGCGATTCGGCGCGGCCTCTTCGTCGATCGCGCGGAGGAGCGCTTTCGCCTCGTCGCGATAGCGTGCGGAGACTTCTTCGTAGTCGGCTTCGTCGATCTTTCCGATCGCGCGCTCGTGCTCGAGATCCTTCAGCGCCAAGAGCACGGTGCGCTTTCGTTCTTCGACGCCGCGATTCGCGCGCGACACGATCGCCGCCGAGGCGAGGCCGGTGGGCAACGGCGCATCGCCGCCGAGCGTGCGAAGGCTCGCCCAGAGCAGCGTGATCGTGCCGAGGAGCGCGCCGGCCGTGAACACCAAAAGCGCGGGTCCGAGGCTCGTGACGACGCCGACGCCGGTGGCGACGACGAGCGTGCCGAGCGGCAGCGCGTACGCGATCTTTCGCGCAAGCGATCGCTCCGCCTCGTCCGCCTCTGCGGCGCTGTCTGATTCGGTCTTCGGTTTGGGTCGCTTCGCTTCGCTCATCAGTCGTCGAGATCGCGCAGGGCGTCGTCGAGGCGAGCATCGTACTCGTCTTTTTGTCCGCGGACGATCCGGGAGAGCTTCCTTTGCCCGGGCGAGGCGGTTTCCCGTCGTCGTCGCCCTTGTTGCGCCACTTGCGCACCAGGACGACGAGGCCGATTCCGCCGAGAAAAATGCCCGCGAGCGGCACGGCGTAGATCGCGCGCAGCGCTCCTTTGTTCGGCGGAACGACCAGCGAAGCGGACCCGAACTCCTGGGTGTATTCGAGGATGACTTGGTCCTTCGTTTCGCCCGCATTCAGCTTCGCGCGGATTTTTTCGCGGGCTTCCTCGGCGGTCTCGCACGAGCACGTCGACAGACGATCGGTGGGGCATCCGCACGAGCATTTGAGACGCTCGAAGACGTCACGTTCGTTGTCGTTCAGAATTTTGATCGTGCCCGAATGCATGTCTTCCATGCCGGCTTGCGCGTGCGCGACCGAGGGCATCATCGCGATCACGATGCCGAGAAAAATGCTGGTCGCGATGCCCGCCGTTCCGCGTGCGAATGTCCATACGCGCGCTTCCTCCGGCCGCACCTCGGGCCACATGCACAGCGCGCTGCCGGCGATCAAAACCAAACACCCGAACCAAATCCAACTCACGAGTGGATTGATGTGAACTTGGAGGGATGCGGTCTTGGTTTGAGGGTTGATCGTGCCGACGACCAGGTAGAGGTCATTGCGAAGCGTGTGCATCATCGACACTTCGGTGGTCGGCGACTCCGGCATCTTCTTGTAGATGAACTTCGCGGGATCGAGCGCGCCGCGAGGAGATCCGTTTTTCATGACCTCGATGTCGGCGAAGATCATGCGCTTGTTGTTGTCGACCTCCATGCGCGGGCCGAGGTACTTCAGCGTGTACTCCTCGACTTGATAGGTCTGGTTCGGCGAGAGCGTGGTCTCACGATCGACCGTCCACGACTTTCCCGTGAAGCCGAACATCATCAGGCAGATCGCGAAGTGCACGATGTAGCCGCCGTACCTGCGTCGTGACTGCGGCGGCAACGAGATCATCGTGTAGATGAATCCAGGGAAAAAACCGGCATACCAGAGGACGTCGGGCGTGTCGGCCGAGGCTCCGCTCTTTCGCCTGGAGCGAAAGAGAAGAACGAACTCTTGGATGATGACGGTCATGTTGAACGCGATGAGCGAGAACGAGATGAGCGGAGTGAACGCGTTGAACGCGCGCAGCGCTTGGCCGAGCGCACCGGGGTAGATCGGATCGTTCCAGACGACGGCGGGAAAGCCGATCGCCTTTCCGATCGCGAGATGAAGCGCACCGGCCGCCACGAGCGCGATGAGCGGCGCGCGGAACGAATGGCGCAGCGCATTCGGCGTGGTCTTCTTCCAACCGAACATCGACCCGCATCCCATCAGCGCGAAGATGGTGAGCGCGATCGGTTGAACCCAAATATTGTAGTAGGGCGGACCGACGGTGACCTTCTCGTCCCACACCGCTTCGCTGATCATGGGGAACGTGGTGGCGACGAGCACGAAGCCCATGAAGCCGAGGAGCGCCCAGTTGTTCACGAGGAACGTGAGCTCACGCGACCAGATCGACTCCATTTGCGGCCGGCGCGAACGCAGCTCGAGACCGTACGCGATACGGCGGAACACGAGCTCGAGCCCTGCGTAGACGGCGCTGCCGGCGAGCACCGCGATCATCAGCGCGCGCACGAGCTGCGAGAACGGCAATCGTGAGATCGCGTAGCAGCCGGGCACGAGGAGGAGCACGATCGACCAACCGGTGAGGAGCGCGGCTTTGCGGAGCTGCCACGAGATCGGCAAATCGCGAAGCTCCGGCCAGCGATAGAGGATGAGCGTGAAGACGACGACGACGGTGATGAGAATGAACCACACGAAGTAGGTGCCGATCGAAGATTGCGCGAACGAATGAACGCTCGCGATCGCACCGGAGCGCGTGAGGAACGTTCCGAAGATCGTCATGAGGAACGTGAGCGAAACCAAAATGATGTTCCACACCTTCAAGAGGCCGCGGCGCTCTTGGATCATCACCGAGTGCAAGAACGCGCTCGCCGACAAAAGCGGCATGAACGCCGCATTTTCTACGGGATCCCACGCCCAATAACCGCCCCACCCGAGCTCCTCGTACGCCCAGATCATGCCGAGCGTGTTGCCGACCGCGAGGAACATCCAAGCGAGGATCGCGAACTTGCGACTCGCGACGATCCACTCGCTGTCCAATCTTCCGGACACGAGCGCCGACATGCCGAACGCGAACGGGACCGTGCAACCGACGAACCCCATGTAGAGGCACGGCGGATGGATGATCATCCAATAGTTTTGGAGAAGGGGGTTCAGGCCCTCGCCGTCGGGGCGCGCACCCGCCACGCTCGTCGAAAATGGATTCGCGGCGAACGCCATCAAGATGCAAAAGAAGATGACGACCGCCATCAGCGTGGCGAGGATGTACGGCTGCAGCTCGAGGTGCTTTCGACCGAGCCATTTGACGCACACGAAGATGTACGCGGACAAAAGAAACAGCCACCAGAGAAGCGAGCCGTCTTGGCCGCCCCAAAGCGCCGTGAGCAAGTACGCGGTCGACATCGATCGATCGCTGTAGTGCGCGACGTAGCGAAGCCTGAAATCGTGGCTGACGAACGCGTAGGCGAGACAGAGCACGCACGTGGCGATGAGCGCGACGGTGCCATAGGCGCCGAAACGTGCAGCTTGCAACGTTCGTGGGCGGCCGTTTTGACCGGCGACGAGAGACACCGCGAACGTGTAGCTCGCGGCCACCATCACGCAGAGAAGGAGCGTGCTTCCGAACAACGGAAATGAATTCCACATGATCTTTGCCGCCAGACGGGTGGACGAGCGCGCAACCTGACGCGCGTCTTGAATGAACCGAAACGAACCCCCAAGATGGGGGTCGAATTGGGAGTGGAGCTTAGCACGTCGGATGCCGCGCCCCGCAGCCGCACGGCGGCCGGATGGACGACGCACGCCGCGCTCGTCGTCGTGCAGATTGCGTTCGCCTCACAGGTGGTCGAGGGGAAGATTGCGATGATGCCGCGTGTTGACGGCGGCGAGGGGATTGCCCCGGCTGCGCTGGCGATGGCGCGCATGCTGGGAGGCACTCTTTTCTTTCTGTCGCTCTATTTTTTGCGCCAGGGCAGGCCTCGCCTCACCCTGCGCGATCACGGAACGCTCGCGATTTTGGCCGTTTTGGGCATCGCGCTGAACCAGACGCTCTTTCTCATGGGGCTTCGCATGACGACGCCGATGGGCGCGTCGCTTCTCTCCGTCACGATCCCGGTTTCGACGGCGGCGATTGCCGTGGCGGTCGGGAAAGAGCGCGCATCGCTGCGACTCGCGCTGGGGCTCGCCGTGGCCGTGTGCGGAGCGTTGTGGCTGACGGGCATTCGCGATTTCGATCGCGGCGCCGCGCTCGTGGCCCTCAACTCGCTCTGTTACTCGACGTACGTCGTCTACTCGCGCGACGTGATTCGCCGGCTCGGCGCGATCACGGTCGTCGCGTGGATTTTCACGTGGGGCGCGATCGAGTTTTCGCCGTTCGGGCTGCCCGCGCTGATCCATGAAGCACCGCAAATCACGGCGCGCGGCGCATTGCTTGTATCTTACATCATTCTCATGC
>JAICXU010000181.1 GCA_025934595.1 Polyangiaceae bacterium
GAGCGTTCCGCCCGCGATGTAGCGTTGGCCCGTCGCAAAGATGCCGCCATCGGTACCGGGAACGAGTCGGGGCGACGTGAGACCATCCACCGACGCGTAATAGAGGACATCGCTCATCGTGACGACGAGCGCGGTGCGGTCGGGCGAAAGCGCAAAGTCGGTCACGCCTGCTCCGATCACGCCGACGAGCTCGCAGGCCTTGGTCGACGCATTCGGATGCAAGCGAAAGAGATTCGTTGCGGCAGGCCCAGCGTCGATCGTGCTGAGATGCGTGACGGCAAGGACGTCACCGCCGGACAAGACGGCGATCTCCTGCACGTTGGGCTGACTCGTGGAATTCGGATCGGACGGCGACTGACACGTGATGACCGTGGCCATGCCTGGTGTCGCCGAGTCCGTGGCGCTGCGAACCTCCCAGTTCTGCGCGTCGTCGTAGGCGAGCCACGCGACGTGCGTCTCGTCGGTCCATTGCACCGGAACGGAGCGATAGAGGCTGGCCGCGACGAGCGCGCCGCCGTCGACGCCGTTGATGAACACGGGACCCAAGATTCGCTGATTCGATCCGTCGAGGCCCATCGTGACGACGACGAGACCCGAGCTTCCGTCGTTTCGCATGTACGCCACACGATCGCCGTTCGGCGAGATCCGCAAACCGCGCGGGACATCGCCGGTGTTCGTGAATACGTCGAACTTCTGCGGCGGAGTGCCGGTGCAGCGCGTCGATTCGTCGCCGATGGCGAGGTAGCTCGTGAACCCACCGTCGTCTTGGATTTCTCGGAAGCCGAATGCAACTCGCGCAGGATCTTGCGGCTTGCCTTCGTACCAATCGAGCGACGTTCGCAGCCGATTCGCACCGAACGCGCTCAAATCGAGATCTGCAGCGACCTCTTCGTACGAAGTCGCGCACGACACGGTCGCGCGGCCGGTGCCGTCGGTGTGAATGAGCTCGACTTGAGATACGGCGCCGCCATCGGAGAAGCCGGTAGTGTGCGCGAACGCTATTTTTCCAGGATGCGCGTGCACCTTCGGTGACGCGGTCGCAGACGCGGTCCCTGCCGTCACCGTAACTTGGAGAACGTAGTCGCCGACGACGTCGGTAGGTAACGTCGGCTTCGCACTGTTCGCATTGGCGAGGCTCGCGGTAGTGACGTTGCTTCCCGGAGGCACCGACGCAACGGTCCACGCGAACGACGCACCCGCCGGCGAGCTCCCCGACGCGTCGAGCGAAGCGACCTGCCCCGCGTACACATCGACGTCACTCGCGTTGGCAGCAGCGCTCGTGCCGGTGTCACTCACGCTGGTGTCCGAAACACCGGTGTCGGTGGACGCGTCGGCATTGCCGGTGTTGCCGCTGTTGTCGTCGCCGCCGCCGCACGCAGCAGCGGCCGCGAGAATCCATGAAACCGCAACGAGAAGGAGAGTTCGCGTGGCTCGCACCACATGAGGATACGTGCGCGCGAGTGCCTTGCTCAACGCCAATGACTCGACACGCACGCTCTCCCCGTGTTTTTATCGGTGTTTCGCTCGTGCCTCCCGACAGTCGCCCACCTTCGCCCGAGGCTACTTCGAGCTCTCGACCGGCGCGTTTTTCCGTGCCGCGCCTCGGCGAATGGCTAGGGATCGGCAGTCCATCGGCGCGCGCGTGGGCACGAGGTCGGCGGCTGACGGCTCGTGCGCTCCTCGCGCTGCCCTTTCTTCTATTGCTCGCGCACGATCTCTCTTTGCGTGCCGATCGCATCGTCGGCTACGACACGGAGAGCGCTCTTTTTTACGGGTTTTCCCTCATTTTGAGCGGCGCGATGTGGGCGGGGCTTCTCGCCATGAGCGCCAGGCGCCGCGGCGTCGTGCGCTTCGCGGCCATGGCGTTCGGCGCGGTCATCGCGCTCTTCGCTGTCGGCGCGCAGACGTACACGTTCAGTCGTTACCAGACGTACATGGATCATCAATCGGTGCTCGTCGGCACGTCGATGATGCCGAGCATCTGGCAACAGCTCGCGAGCGATCGCGCGACGTTCGCGATGGCCCTCGCTCCTCCCATCCTCGCCGCGATCCTCACGCCCTTCCTGGTTCGGGCGATCGCGCCGACGCGCCCGCGCTGGTCCCGTCATGCGCTCGACATCACCATCGTGGCGCTCCTCTTCGCGCTTTTCGTTTCGCCCGATCACGGCGGCGTGCAAGGTCAATCGCCCGACATCATGTACGTGTCGGCGCTCGGGCAGCTCGCGCGTGCGCGGTGGGATCACAATGAAACGGTGGAACGCGTACATCCTGGGCCGCGAACGCCCATCCCGCTTCCCGATTTGCGCGCGAATCCACCGGTGCCCCGCGACGTCGTGTTCGTCTTGACCGAATCGGTGCGCGCGCAGAGCGTGTGCGTCGCCTACGACGATCATTGCACGTGGACGCCGTTCTCGAACTCGGAAGCGCCGGATCGCATTCCGCTCCTGCAAATGCGATCGGTGGATTCGACGACGGCGATCTCGCTCGCGGTGATGTGGAATGGGCTCGCCCCGGAGTCGTCGCGCGCGGCCTTGCATTCGGCGCCGCTCCTCTGGGAGTACGCGCATGCGGCGCAGATCGACACCGCGTACTTCACGTCGCAAAATCTTTTGTTCGGCAACTCCGGCGCATGGCTCGAAGGTCTGCCGCTCACGCGTCGCGTGTCGGCCACGGAAATAGAGCCGGATGCGACGCTCGAGATCGGCGCCGACGACGGCAAGCTCGTCGACTACGCGAGCGGCGAGCTCGGTGCGCTGCGCGAGCCGTATTTCGCCGTCGTGCATCTTTCGAACACGCATTTCCCGTACAAAACCGATCCGAAATATTCTCCGTTCTTGCCGGAAGAAGAAGCGACGGGCCCCGGATACGAGACCGAGATTCGCAATCGATATGCAGATGCAATCTATTTGCAAGATCGCGCCGTCGGACGACTCATTCACGCGATTCGATCGCGGCCGGAAGGCAATCGCGTCGTCATCGTATTTCTCTCCGATCACGGCGAGCAGATGCGCGAGAAGGGCGCTGTCGGTCACACGGGCACGCTCTACGAAGAGGAGATCAAGATCCCCGCGTGGATCGATGCGCCGAAAGGAACGCTGACCGCGGAAGAAGAGCGACACTTGAAGGACCTCCGCGACACGCCGCTCACGACGCTCGACATCGCGCCGACGATGCTCGACTTGCTCGGCCTTCTCGACGAGCCACGCATCGCACCCTTACGCGAGAAAATGCCTGGAAAAAGCCTGCTTCGAGGAGGCTCGAGCACGGAGAACGAAATCTTTCTCTCGAACTGCACCGAGCTCTGGCAGTGCGCGTTCAAGAACTGGGGCGCGATCAAAGGAACGAAAAAATTGATCGCGAACCAAGGCGACCACGCGTGGAATTGCTACGACCTCGCGGAAGATCCTTCCGAGCTTCGCGCGATGGAGCCCGAGGAATGCGGTGACTTGCAGTCACTCGCCGAGAGCAAAGGCCACGGCCGCCCGTTCTGACGTCTCGAATTCGTCACGGGCCAGGACCGCACGACACGTCGTCGAAGCGCCACGCGTCGAGCTGAGCTCCGGCCGTGTAGGTGAGGCCGAGATCGAAGGCGTCGACGCCGAGATCGTATGCGTCGCCGCCGATCTTGTATGTCGAGGTCTCGCCATCGACCGTGATCGCGAGCGAGCCTTCGCCGCTGGTCGCTGGAAACGAGAGCGAGAAGACCATCGTACGCCAATCGGATGACGTCGGGAACGAAGTGAGGATGCGACTGATGCCGGGATCACTGCTTCCTGCGTAGAGTGACTCCCCGACGTCGATGACGCCGCTGCCGACGCCGAGCCGGATTTGGTAGTTCCCAGCTTTGCCTTGGATCCGCGGCCCCGAAATGTTGCTCGCGCCAGTGACGCGAAACGCGAACGAGCAACACAGAGTCTTTCTCGCGGAGAAGGTCTTCTCGAGAAAGCCGGTGCCTCCGGATCGCCCTCCCGGAAATGTCGCCGAAAGCGAATTCGGTGGCGACGTGGCGCTCGACGAATCGAGGGCCAGAAGGACGCCGCTTTGCGTCGTCGAATCCCATTGCCCGCCAAGAGGCGAACTATCGAAGTTGTCCGATACGATGCCCGTGCACGATCCGCTCGCGCCACTATCGCTCGTGACGCCGCCGTCGGACGTCGCCTTGCTACCGCTGAGGCCGGACGTGTCGAAGCAGTCCGTGAGACCAGCGATCACTCCAACGATCATACTGATCGCGACTCCGCACCTGCGCAGGGGAGAACCAAGCACTCCTCCAAGACTATCCGGTCTGGGCGACTCTGGACGTGCTCACGAGAAACAAACGAAATTCTTCCTGTTCGCGCCAAGGCGGCGTTCGCTCGTGGAAGCGGTAAGCTTGCATCGGATTCGCTCCACTTCTGCGGTAGCGGAGCTTCGAAGGAGCCCGAGCGCGTGTTCATGACGGTGATGGTCGTCGGCCTCCTCGGCCTGCTCGCGATGGCGCTTCCCGCCTTCACTGGCAGTCGTGGCCACGGAGCCATCGCGCGCGGCGGGGCGCATGCAAAGATCTTCGCGCGAGGTGGAGCGCACGCCGGCGCGCTCGCGCGCGGCGCACACGGACTGAAGGCCGCGACGCGACCCCATGCGGCTGCGGCATCGACGCGCGCAGGCAGTCAGGAAATCATTCCCGCCGACCTCCATCGTCCGAGCCACTTGCGGTTCATTCCGTCACCGCGCGCGATCTGCAGCGTGCTCGCTCTCTATGGCGCGTTCGGAAACGCGCTCGTCCATGCCATGCACCTGTCGTTCTTCGCCTCGGCTCTCTTCGCCGTGATTCCCGCGCTGCTCGTCGAGCGCTTCGCGGTTCGGCCCGTGTGGAACCTCGTCTTTCGTTTCCAAGGCGAGCCGGCTTCTCCGCTGGAGTACCTCGTCATGTCCGAGGCGCGCGCGGTCGTACCGTTCCGCAATGGCCGGGGCCTCGTGTCAGTGGTGCGAGACGGCCGTCAGGTCCAATTCGTCGCGAGGCTGCGCGACGATCAGAGAGACACACCAGTCAAAGTGGGCGCCCGACTGCTGGTCGAGGACGTCGATGCCAAACGCGAGAGCGTCACGGTGTCGGTGACGCCGGACACGTGACGGTGGTGCGTCTCACGAGCGGATGACCCAACCGCTTCGAGCGTCTTCGTCCACCTGTTTTCGCGCCGCGGGAGTACCCTCCGGCCCAAAGCCATGATCGAGCCCTCTCTCATCATCGTCGCTGTCGTCGTCATCGTCGTGCTGATGCTGACGTCGCTCATCGTGACGACTTTTTTGCGCAGCGTCGATGCGGGCGAGATCCTGCTCGCGAGCCGAGGACGCAACCTGCGCATCTACCGCGGGCCCTGCAAAGCGCTCATCGTTCCCGTCATCACGCAAGTGCGCACGATCCCGGCGCAGGCCATCAACGTCGACATCGAGATCACCGATCAAACGGCCGACATCGACGTCAACGGACGTTCGGCTCCCGTCAAGGTCACCGTCCGCGCTTCGGCCATCGTGAGCGTCGGCGAAGACGAAGCGATGGTGAATACCGCCGCGAACAAATTCTTTTCGAAGTCGCCCGGTGAGCAGCTCTCGACGCTGACCGATGTTTTGTCGTCCGCGGGTCGCCGCGCGATCAACTTGCTCAAACACGATCAGCTCTTCAACGCGCGCTCGGCAGGAGCTCCCGCGAGCAGCACGAGCAGCGCGCTGGCGCTCGCGCAGCAGACATCGACCGCGATCGCGGTGGTGGCGCATGGCGAAGACGACGAGCTCGCCGTCATCATCAAAGACGCGTGCTCGCGCGAGCTCATGGATCTCGGTCTGTCGTTCAACAGCTTGAACATCAAGGCCGTGCTCAGCGAGGTGGCCGAGGCTCGACGCCGAGAGTCGGCAGCCCGCGCGAAGGCCGACGCCGACGTGGTGCAGGCGCAAGAAGAGCAACGAGCTCGAATCGCGCAGCTCGAGGCGGCGCAAAAGATCAACGACCAAGAGCGTGCGCTGAACATGCAGATCGCATCCAATGGCGCATCGATCGCAAAGGCCGAAGCCGAAAAACAGGCCGCCGTCCGGCAGCAGCGCGAGGCCGAGCTCGGCGCGAACCAGATCACGCAAGCGCGCGCCGACGCCGAGCAAAACGTCATCCAACAGGAAGCGGAGGGCCGCGCCCAAGCCGCGCGCATCCGCGCCATCGCGACCGCGGAGGCCGAAGCGATCCGCATGAAGGCGATCGCGCTCATGGAGCAGGGCGGCGCGTACCTCGATCTCCGGCGTCTCGAGCTGGCGCCCGAGCTGACGGCACAAGTCGCGAGCGCGCTGTCGAACAGTCAATTCGTCAACTTCGGAACCAGCGGCGCGAGCGGCGAGCACAGCGCGGTCTCGACCGGATCGGACGACGTGCTGCGCGTCGTACAGACGTTGATGGCAGCGAAGGTGATCACCGACCGAAAGCCGTAACGTCGCGACGCCGTCGATATCCGAGGAAGCTTTGCCGGGTCGTCAATACGCGCAGTAATTCGACGCGTCGCCGGGGACCACGCAGTGCGTGCCGTCTTTGCAAATCGCGACGTCGCAAGAGCCGGTCGTGCAGTTGCTCGCCGCGCAGAGGCCCGTGCCGAATTCGAGCGAGCAGCAATTCGACCAACAGTCGCCGTCGATCGAGCAGCCGCGACAA